>NZ_JAVIIV010000039.1:0-27984 GCF_033977215.1 Mesorhizobium humile | reverse complement strand
CCAGTTTGGCACATTCGATGCCGCAAGGGGCCGTCCACCCATCATTCTAGGGCGGAGCGGGAAGCGAAGCGACGCGCGCAGACCTTGGAATCCATGCCGTGACATCCGTGACGCGCAAAGCATGTCAGAATTGGGCAGAGTTCACAGCGGACCAAGACGCTTGTTTCAGGGCCGCCGCATCCTTGGATTGAGGTCACAGCATGGATCCTCGGGTCTGCGCGCGTCGCTTCGCTCCTTGCTTCGCCCAAGGATGACGAAGCTGCATTCGCTCCGGCCAATCGCGAACGTTGCGTTCGCCTACTGGGTTTGGGCGTGGGAGGTCAACCCGCCTCAGCCGACGGCGAGCGGTTCGGCGACGAACGTCTTTTCAGGCCTCTCGTAGGAAAGCCGTACGCTGTCGCGGCCGTTCTTCTTGGCCTTGTAGAGCGCCTCGTCGGCGCGCCGCATCAACGGCATCAGCCCTTCCCTGCCGGTGCGGGCTGCGACGCCGAAGCTCGCGGTGACCCTGGTGCCGGGCGGCAGGCCGTCGATCGCGCCGGCCGAATAGAAGGAACGGATCGCTTCGGCGAAGAGCCTTGCCGCCCCCAGGTCGCTGAGCGGCAACAGCACGGCGAACTCTTCGCCGCCGATGCGCCCGGCGGCCCCGCGCGCGCCGGTGGCGGAGCGCAGCTTGGATGCGAAGTCGGCGATCACCCGGTCGCCGGCCTCATGTCCGTGCCGATCGTTCAGCGCCTTGAAGTGATCGAGGTCGGCCAGCATCAGGGCGACGGGAAATCCGGCCTTGCCGCACTGGTCGAGCAAGAGGGTCGCCCGCTCCTCGAAGCCGCGGCGGTTGAGGATGCCCGAGAGCGGGTCGGTGTGGGTCTCGGCCTTCAGCGCCCTCATCACATCGAGCGCCGCCGCCGTGAACAGGCAAAGCGCGATCAGCAGCGACAACAGCGCATGCGAAAGCAGCGCAGTCGTCCAGTAGGAGGAACCGTAGAAGCCGTCATAGCTGGGGAACGGCCCATGCGCGATCACGACGACCAGCGTGCGGACAATGAAGTTCAGCCCGGAAAGCAGCGACAGCGCGAACAGGATCTTCTCGGTCGGGCCGTTGTTGCGTACCGTTCTCAGTTCGGCGGCGACCAGCAGGCTGAGGGCGCCGAAGCCGAAATTCATGACGAGCACGCGCCAGGTGAGGTCCGGCTGGACGAACATGAACCAGATGAAGGCGGCGAGCCCGCCTCCGGTCACGATACCGATGCCGACGTAGGGCACGCGCCGGCCGTAGCGCGCGACGATCGCGCTGGACAGGCAGCAGGCCGCGATCGTGAAGCAGATGTTGGAGGTGAGCTTGGTCAGCGCCACGCCGATCGGAAGCGTAAAATATTGCAGCAGGAATCCCGGCGCCGACAGGCAATAGCTCGCGCCGAGCGCCGCCAGATACGGGCGATGACGCTGATAGGAAAACAGCACGAGGAACGCGGCGCCAAGCGCCAGCGCTATCGTCGGATTGAGCAGCGCTATGAGCAGACCGGTGTCCAAAGGACTGCGACTTTCCCCAACTTACCCAACGGGAGATACTAGGACTTAAGCCCAAACAAGCGGTTAAGCCTCGCGATAAATACGTCGCGGAGCCATACGGAACCGGCCTGCCGAAGCGGCGTTGTCGGGCCAGGCAGGAGCGCCAGACAGGAGACGATCGAGATGGCCGAGACGATCACTTTGACCGATCACGATGAAATCCGCTCCTGGGCGGCAGCGCGCGCCGGTTTCCCGGCCATCGTCGATGTCTCGCCCGAGGCCGGAACGCAAGCCATGCTGCGCCTGGTTTTCGACCAGCAAGCCTATGAGGACCAGGACCGGCCGGAGCGACCGCCCAATGCCGGTGGCTACGAGCTGGTCGAATGGGATGAGTGGTTCAAGATCTTCGACGAGCGGCAGCTCGCATTGGTCGTCGCCGCCGACGAGCCCGGCCGGCGCGAGGAGTTTCACGAGATCGTTCGCAGATAGAAAGCAAAGGGCCCGGACGACGTGTCCGGGCCCTTTGCTGCGCGCTGCGGTTACTTCCAGTCGCGGATGTCGACGAAGTGGCCGGCGATCGCCGCCGCCGCCGCCATGGCCGGCGACACCAGGTGCGTGCGGCCCTTGAAACCCTGTCGGCCCTCAAAATTGCGGTTCGAGGTCGAGGCGCAACGCTCATGCGGCTTCAGCCGGTCGTCGTTCATGGCCAAGCACATCGAGCAGCCCGGCTCGCGCCAGTCGAAACCTGCGGCGACGAAGATCTTGTCGAGGCCCTCGGCCTCCGCCTGTTCCTTGACCAGGCCGGAGCCCGGCACGATCATGGCGTTGACGCGCGGGTTGACCTTCTTGCCCTCGACCACCTTGGCGGCGGCGCGCAAATCCTCGATGCGGCCATTGGTGCAGGAGCCGATGAAGACGCGGTCGAGCGCGATGTCGGTGATCTTGGTTCCCGGCGTCAGGCCCATATAGTCGAGCGCGCGGATCTTCGACGTACGCTTGTTCTCGTCCGCGATCTCTTCGGGATTGGGCACGATGCCCTGCACCGAGACGACGTCCTCGGGCGAGGAGCCCCAGGAGACGATCGGCGGCAGCTTGGCCGCGTCGAGCACGACCACCTTGTCGAAATGCGCGCCTTCATCCGAATTGAGCGTCTTCCAATAGGCGAGCGCTGCGTCCCAGGCGGCGCCCTTCGGCGCACGCGGCTTGTCCTTCACATAGGCGAAGGTCGTCTCGTCCGGCGCGATCAGGCCGGCACGCGCGCCGCCCTCGATCGACATGTTGCAGATCGTCATGCGGCCTTCCATCGACAGCGAGCGGATCGCCTCGCCGGCATATTCGATGACGTAGCCGGTGCCGCCTGCGGTGCCGATCTCACCGATGATGGCGAGGATGATGTCCTTGGCGGTGACGCCTTCGGGCAGCTGGCCGTCGACGCGCACCAGCATGTTCTTGGCCTTGCGCTGGATCAGCGTTTGCGTCGCCAGCACATGCTCGACCTCGGACGTGCCGATGCCATGCGCCAGCGCGCCGAAAGCGCCATGCGTGGAGGTGTGGCTGTCGCCGCAGACGATGGTCATGCCCGGCAGCGTAAAACCCTGTTCCGGCCCGATGATGTGGACGATGCCCTGGCGGATATCGTTCTCGGAATAATATTCGATGCCGAAATCCTTGGCGTTCTTGGCCAGCGCCTCGACCTGGATGCGGCTTTCCTCGTTCTTGATGCCGAACTTGCGCTCGGGCGAGGTCGGCACGTTGTGGTCGACCACGGCCAGCGTCTTTTCCGGATGCCGGACCTTGCGGCCGCTCATGCGCAGGCCCTCGAAGGCCTGCGGGCTGGTGACTTCGTGCACGAGGTGGCGGTCGATGTAGAGCAGGCAGGTGCCGTCGTCCTGGCGGTCGACCGTGTGGTCGTCGAAGATCTTGTCGTAGAGGGTGCGCGGTGCGCTCATGTGCGTAAATCCGTCGATATGAGAAATCGGAAAGCTGACGGCCTTCGGCCGGCAAGCGACTTCGATCAGTCGGCCTGGCTAAGTCGGCTGGTGAGCGCGCCGCTGACCCGCGCGGCAAATCGCGACGGCAGGCGCTTCCTGTCCTGCAGCACGAAACCCTTGTAGGCCGGATCGCTGAAAAGCTTTTCCATGGCGGCGTAGATAGCAATGTTTTGGCTTTTCGGCAATTAGCGCGACGCTCCCCTTCTCCCCTTGCGGGAGAAGGTGTCGCCGAAGGCGACGGATGAGGGGTGCTCCAGATGCCACCAACGTCTCACTCCGCTGGAACACCCCTCATCCGTCTCGACGCTACGCGCCGATCCACCTTCTCCCACAAGGGGAGAAGGCAAGTAGCGCTCACATCACCTCAAACACAAACGTCTTCACCAGCGCTTCCGGATCGCCGATGGCGTAGCAGCGGAACCATGGGCTTTGCTCCACCAGGCGCCATTTCTTCGCCCGCTCCAGCTCGTCGAAAACCGCCTGAAAACCGCCATTCTCGAAAACCTGGTCGCGCACGGTGAAGATGGCGTGGCCGCCGCTTTTGGTGATGCGCGCCAGCTCGTGCAGCCCGGAGGCCGGCGCATGGCCAATGGTGAAGACGCCGGTCGAGAAGAAGGCGCGGAAATGCCGGTCGGGCCAGGGCAGCGGTCCGCCGAGCATCGCCTTCTTCAGCTCGCTATAGGCCGGCTTGCCATCGGCCTGGCGGCTGCCGGCGATCTTCAGCATGTCGTCGGAGAGGTCGAGCCCGGCGATGTCGCCATAGCCCAAGGCCTTCAACGACGGCCCCGACAGGCCGGTGCCGCAGCCGGCGTCGAGCAGCGGACCTTCGCCCGCCGGCACGTGCCGCGCCACCCAGGCGGTGATCAGGAAAGGCAGGAGGTAGCCGAGCGAGGCGGTCTCGCTGTCATAGGTCGCCGCCCAGTCGGCATAGGCCTTGGCAAGCCCTTCCGGCGTGTCGGCCGTGTAGACGGAGTCCAGCGCCGCATTGGCCTTGTCGAAATTCATGAAACGATCCTCTTGGCCTTAGGGTGTGTTGAGATTCAGGTCAGGCCGAGTCGAAAATGGTGGCTTTCGAGAACCGGCCTACGCCGGCCGTAGCCTTCATAGAGCGGAGACACTTATGAGGGCTTCGGCCGGCGAAGGCCGGAGCGGAGCGGACATTCGGGTCCGTGAGCACCGGAAGCGCAGAAAACCATCATTTGCAGGCCGGCATCACCTGAACATCAACACACCCTGGATCGTAGCGCGGACTTTTGCCGCCCGCTATTCCCGATGCTGGCGGCGCAGCCGCTGTTCCAGCGCCCGCAGCGCCAGCGACAGGCCGACGGTCAGGATCAGGTAGATATAGGCGACGATCGAATAGGTCTCGAAGAAGCGGAAGGAGCCCGCGGCATAGACCTTGCCGATCTGGGTGATGTCGGCGACGCCGAGCACCGAGACCAGGGAGGAATCCTTGACCATGGCGACGAAGTCGTTGCCGAGCGGCGGCAGGATCATGCGGATCGCCTGGGGGAACACGATCAGCCGGAAGCGCTGCGCTCGGCTGAGCCCAAGCGCCTTGGCGGCTTCGATCTGGCCCTTCTCGACCGACTGGATGCCGGCCCGGAACACTTCCGAGATGAAGGCCGAGTAGCCGATGGTCAGCGCCATGATGGCGCGCCACAGCAGCGACACATCGCGCACCAGCAGTTCGCCCATCAGGCCGGCCCCCTGCAGCGGCGCGGTCAGCGCGTTCCAGGCCGCGACGAAGGCCGGCGCGCCGGCGAAGGCGATCCAGAACAACAGCACCAGGATCGGCACGCCGCGGATGATCTCGACATAGAAGCGCGCGACCTGGCGCAGCCACTGCGATCCCGACAGCGCCATCAGCGCGATGCCGAGCCCAAGCGCGGAGGCCAAGGCGAAAGCGACCGCGGTGACGAAGATGGTGATGCCGATGCCCTTGGCGACGGTGGCGAAGACCTGCGCATAGAGGTCGCTGGACGCGATGGCGAGGGCGGCGGCCAGTGCGAGGACTAGGGCAGCGGCAAGCCACCAGGGGAATTCGGGTTTGGTGGTGGATGTGGTGGCGGGCATCAGTTCCCAACGCTGGTGAATAGATGCCTTCGCAAGAGCTGCTGATCTCCCCCCTTGCGGGGGAGATGTCCGGCAGGACAGAGGGGGGTGCTGTCCCGCCGGCCCATCAACTGACTACGATCACAGCCTCTGATCGGATTCGATTCGAAGAGGCGTGAAATCGAAACCTCGCGTTCCGGCACACCCCCCTCTGCCCTGCCGGGCATCTCCCCCGCAAGGGGGGAGATCGGACGTCGCGGCGGCTTTCGCCAATTACCGACGTTGAAGGATAGGCGGCGCACACGCACCACTCTCAACAACAGGGCCTACTGCCCCATCTTGTAATCGAGGAACCACTTCTTGTTGAGCTTGTCGAACGTGCCGTCGGCCTTGAGCGCGGCGATCGCGGCGTTGACCGGCTTCACCAGGTCGGAGCCCTTCGGGAAGATGAAGCCGAAATCCTCGGTGCCGAGCGGCCCGCCGATCAGCTTCAGCTTGCCTTCGGAAGCATCGACATAGCCCTGCCCGGCGGTGCCGTCGGTGAGCACGACATCGACGTCGCCCGTCTTCAGCGCCTGCACCGTCGCGCCGAACGTCTCGAACAGCTTTATGCGCGGGTTCTGCTCGTTGCCGTCGAGCACGCTGTAGACGGCGGTGTAGAACGGCGTGGTGCCGGGCTGCGCGCCGATCAGCCCGTCCTTGAAGGCGCCGAAGCTCTTGGCGTCGGTGAAGCGGCTTTCATCGCCGCGCACCAGCATGAACTGCTCCGAGCGCATATAGGGGTCGGAGAAGTCGACTTTCTCCTTGCGGTCGTCCTTGATGGTGATGCCGGTCATGCCGATGTTGTACTGGTTGTCGGAAACCGCCTGGATCATCGCGTCCCAGGAGGTGTTCTGGTACTCGACCTTGAAGTTCAGCCGCTTGGCGATCTCGTCCATCGCGTCATATTCCCAGCCGATCTGCTTGCCGGTCTTCTTGTCGATGAACTGCAGCGGCGGATAGGCGTTTTCCGTCACCACCACGACCTTTTTGCCGCCGAGATCGGGCAAATTGTCGGCGAGTGCGGCGACAGGCGCGAGAAGGCAGGCCACCATGGCGGCCAGCAGCAGTTTCGACTTGGTCATGACAAATCCCCGAATGTGCGACCGCGCAGCAATTTTCGCGGCCAGGAAAAATCCTGGCACCGACTTTAGCTTGCCGCAAGCGCCTTGCAAGCCGGTCTGCCGCGACCTGGCGCGCCAATACGCAATCCGATGCTCTTCAAGGATGGTTTCGAGGATGACCGTTGCCGTGATCAGTCCTGATCCGCCGTGGACTCGCGCAGTCCGGCGACCAGCCGTGTCAGCGTGCCGTGCAGGGCTTTGAGCTCGGCCCGCTCCAGCGGCATGCCGCAGCTGAGCCCTTCCTGCACGTCCTTCATCTTCGCCCGCAGCGCCTCGCCCTTGGCTGTCGGCTCGACCAGCACCCGGCGTTCGTCGGCGCTGTCGCGCCGGCGCGTCACCAGGCCGCCCGCTTCCATGCGCTTGATCAAGGGCGTCAGCGTCGCCGAATCGAGACCCAGCGCTTCGCCAAGCTCGCCGACCGTGCTCGGCGAACGCTGCCACAGCGCCAGCATCGCCAGATATTGCGGATAGGTGAGGCCGAGCGGATCGAGCAACGGTCGATAGAGCTTCGTCATCAGCCCGCTTGCCGAATAAAGCGCGAAGCAGAGCTGCTGGTCGAGACGCGGCACGGGAAACGCCCCGGCGCTATCCGCCGGGACGTCGCTGGGCCGAATTTCGGTTTCAGTCGTCATGCTGCCTTTGCCGGACGCGCCACCGTCGAGAGCGCCACATCGATATTGCCCCGGATGGCGTTGGAATAGGGGCAAATCTTGTGCGCTTCCGATACAAGCGCCTCTGCGCCCGCCTGATCAAGCCCCTTGATCTCGGCCGCCAGCGAAACGCCAAGACGGAAGCCGCCCTGGTCGTTCGGATAGAGGCCCACCGTGGACGTGACCGAAGCGTCCTGCAGCGGCAGCTTCTGCTGGCGGGCGACGAAACGCACCGCGCTTTCGAAGCAGGCCGCGTAGCCGACCGCGAAAAGCTGCTCGGGATTGGTGGCGCCACCCTTGCCGCCGAGTTCCTTCGGCATCGCCAGATCGACCTTGAGCAGGCCGTCGCTGGTCTCGCCATGACCGTTGCGGCCGCCGCTGACGTGAGCCTGGGTGCTGTAAAGTGCCGACATTTTCATCTCCATTTGATTTGTACACGATCATTTAGTGTACAAGATAATTAGCTGTCAACGACGACGAAGCGGTTTTCTTGCCGCAAGCGATCACGGCTTGGTGAGATGAAGGCGGTGGCAGAAATGAAAAAGGCGGCCGAAGCCGCCTTTCCAAAATTTGTTTCGAAAAAACCTTATTCGGCCGAAGCAGCCTCGGCGGCGGCCTTCTTCTCAGCGGCTTCCTTGGCGGCCGTCTCGGCGGCCAGCGCCTGGGCGGCGGCGACCTTCTCGGCCTCGATGCGGGCGCGCTCGGCGGCCAAAGCATCACGCTCTTCGTCGTTCAGCTTGCGGGCGCGCACGCCGGTGTTTTCCGAAATGCGGGCCGACTTGCCGCGACGGTCGCGCAGGTAATAGAGCTTGGCGCGGCGCACCTTGCCGCGGCGCACGATCTCGACGCCCTCGACCATCGGCGAGTAGACCGGGAAAACGCGCTCGACGCCTTCGCCGTAGGAAATCTTGCGCACGGTGAAATTCTCCTGGAAGCCGGAGCCGGCGCGGGCGATGACGACGCCCTCATAGGCCTGGACGCGGGTGCGGGTGCCTTCGGTGACGCGCACCTGGACGCGCACGGTGTCGCCCGGCTGGAATTCGGGCAGCTTGCGCTTGGCTTCGATCTTGGCGGCCTGTTCGGCCTCGAGCTGACGGATGAGATCCATCTCAAATATCCACTTCTTGTTCTTCCGACAGTCAGAGCGTCCTGCGCTCGCCTTGCAGTTCCAATGACCACTCGGCTATGCCCTTTGTCGAAACATCGGGCAGGGACGACTACACCGCACTTGTTGACGGGTCCGAAAGATCGTTCTTCCGGTTCGGGCGGCGACATACAGCCATTTTGCCGCTTTGTCACGCCCCTAATGCATGTCGCCCGGAAGTGTGCGCGGTTCTGGGACGACGACATGCATCAAAACAAGGACTTTGAGGCATATTTTGCGTCCATGGCCCACGTTTATTGCGGCCGTGCCGGGTTGCGCGGGCCCCGCAAGCTTTCTAAGCGGGGAAAATGACTTTTTTCGATGCCGTCTTGCTCTTTCTGTCGGGTTTTGTCTCCGGCGCGGTCAATGCCGTCGCCGGCGGGGGCACCTTCGTCACCTTCGGCGCCATGACGCTGGTCGGCGTACCGCCGATCGTCGCCAACGCCACCTCCTCGGTGACGCAGTTTCCCGGCTACATCACCTCGACGCTCGCCTATCGCGACGACATAAAACATTTCTGGCGCCAGGCGCTGCTGCTTTGCATGATTTCCGCCTTCGGCGCGCTGGCCGGCTCGCTCATCCTGCTCGCGCTCTCCAATCCATCCTTTCGAGCGCTCGTCCCCTGGCTGCTGATCGCCGCGACCGCGCTGTTCGCCGCCGGGCCGTGGCTTAAACCGACAGCCGGACCGGAGCACCAGGCCTCGGTCGGCACGCTTGCCGGCTCGCTGGCGCAATTCCTGACGTCGGTCTATGGCGGTTTCTTCGGCGCCGGCATGGGCGTGATGATGCTGGCCACGCTCGGCCTGACCCAGGCCGGCGACTATCACAAGCTCAATGCGCTGAAGAACATGCTGGCTGTGGTCATCGCTGCCATCGCCATCCTCGTCTTCGTTTCCGGCGGCGTCGTCGCCTGGCCGCAAGCGATCGTCATGATCCCGGGCGGCGCGCTCGGCGGCTATGCCGGCGTCTGGATCGCCAAGCGCGTGCCGCAGGGCGTCGTGCGCGGCTTCGTCGTCGCCGTCGGCCTGTTCCTCGCCTTTTACTACTTCACCAAGGGCTGATCCGCCGCCAAAAGATCCGGCCGCCGTTCCCGCGTCAGCTTCTCGGCCTCGGCGCGCCGCCAGTCGGCAATCTTCTTGTGGTTGCCGGAGATGAGCACGTCCGGGATCGGCCTGCCCTCGAATTCCTGCGGCCGCGTGTAATGCGGATGCTCGAGCAGGCCGTTCTCGAAACTCTCTTCCTCGCCCGAGACAGCATTGCCCATGACGCCGGGCAACAGCCGCACAACGGCGTCGAGCAACACCAGCGCCGCGGGCTCCCCGCCCGACAGGATGAAATCGCCGATCGAGACCTCCTCCAGCCCCCGCGCCTCGATCAGCCGCTGGTCGACGCCTTCGAAACGGCCGCACAGGATGACGGCGCCCGGCCCGGCGGCCAGCTCGCGCACGCGCGCCTGCGTCAGCGGTTTGCCGCGGGGGCTCATCAGCAGCCTCGGACGTTCATCGCCCGGCGGCGAGGCGTGGTCGATCGCTCTTGCCAGCACGTCGGCGCGCATCACCATGCCGGCGCCGCCGCCGGCCGGCGTGTCGTCGACGGTGCGATGCTTGTCGGTGGCGAAATTGCGGATCTGGATCGCCTCAAGCGACCATGTCCCGGCCTCCAGCGCGCGGCCGGCCAGCGATAGGCCGAGCGCGCCCGGGAACATCTCCGGATAGAGCGTCAGCACCGAGGCGGCAAAGCTCAACGGTTGCCCCCGGCGTCCTTCGGTCCGCGCGGCCTGCCCTTCGGGTCGAAGCCGGAACGGCTCGGCGCCTCGCTTTCCTCGTCATCGACCAGTCCCGCCGCCGGCGGATCGACCTGGACGAAACCGTCGGCGATCGAGACATGCGGCACCGCGGCCTGCGTGAACGGGATCAGCACGCCCTTGCGGCCGGCAAGGGTGACGTCGAGGATATCGCCGCCGCCGAAATTATGCACGGCGACGACCTTGCCGATGACGCCCGTGTCGTCCCGGACGTCGAGGCCGATGAGGTCGGCGTGATAGAATTCGTCTTCCTCGCCATCGTCGGGCAGCACCGAGCGGTCGACGAAAAGCTCGGTGCCGGCCAACGCCTCGGCGGCGTTGCGGTCAGCGACGCCCTTGAAGCGCACGACCACGACGGTGCCAGCCGACCTGATGTCCAGGATCAGGAAGGCACGGCCATCCTTGGCAAAGAGCGGTCCGTAATCGGCCAGCGCCAGCGGATCGCCGGTGAAGGTCTTCACCCGCAATTCGCCCTTGATGCCGTGCGCGGCACCGATCACGGCCATCTGTACGGGATTTTCGAGCTTCGACATCGGCGGCGCTTCCTTTGCTCTGCTCTAACCCCGTCAAGCCGTCATTTCAATGATCGCCTCTTCACCGCTTCCTAACCCGCTTGTCCGAAACTGCCGACATGCAGGAATTCCTCATCCCGGCAAAACCCGACCTTCAGGCGGCGCGCGAGACCTGGCTGAAGACGCTGGCGCATGAGCGCCGGCTGTCGCCGGAAACGGTCGAGGCCTATGAGCGCGACACCCGCCAGTTCCTGCATTTCCTGACCGGACATTGCGGCGGCTCACCGGGTATTTCGGACATCGCCGACCTGCGCCCGGCCGACCTGCGCGGCTTCCTCGCCAAGCGCCGCAATGACGGCGCCGGCGCCCGCACGCTGGGGCGCGGCCTTGCCGGCATCCGCTCGCTGCTGCGCTTTCTCGAACGGCGCGGCATGGTCAATGCCGCCGGTGCTGCAGCGCTGCGCGCGCCGCGCCAGCCGAAATCGCTGCCCAAGCCGCTGACGGCAAGCGACGCCAGACAGGTCGTGGCGGTGGAAGGCCAGCTCGCCGACGAACCCTGGATCGCTGCGCGCAACGCCGCGGTGCTGACGCTGCTTTACGGTTCCGGCCTGCGCATTTCGGAAGCGCTTGGATTGACCGGCGGCGACCTCGCCTCGGAGGCCGACACCGTGCTGCGCGTCACCGGCAAGGGCGGCAAGACGCGGCTGGTGCCGGTGCTGCCGGTGGCCCGCAAGGCGGTCATCGAATACCGCCGGCTCTGTCCCTTCCACATCGATGCCAAGGAACTGCTGTTCCGCGGCGCGCGTGGCGGCCCGCTCAACCCGGCCATCGTCCAGCGCGAGATGGCGAAGCTCCGCTCGGCGCTGAACCTGCCCGACACCGCGACGCCGCATGCCTTGCGGCATTCCTTCGCCACCCATCTGCTCGGCCGTGGCGGCGACCTGCGCACTATCCAGGAACTGCTCGGCCACGCCAGCCTGTCGACCACGCAGATCTACACCGGCGTCGACACGGCAAGGCTGCTCGATATCTATGAGAAGGCGCATCCAAGGGCGTGAACCCTAGCGGGCGCGCCACGCCGTCTCACTGTATGCGCATTCGGATTGGACGAAGCCCTCCGATTTCATCATCCTAAGGTGAAGCAGGAGCTAAGGTCCATTGCCGACGTCGGGAACATTGCCGCCAATACGGGCGTTTTGCCATCGACTTAATTGCCGTCAAATCGAGTGTGAGACCTTTGCCGCCAGCAGACAGCGAAGCGAGCACTCTTAAACGTTCGAGCCGCTGACGACGTACGTCAGCGGCTCGTCATCCATCGAACCTACGTTCCAGTTTAGTGTTCGATGGTGATCTTAATCGACGTCTCCGGGACGCCGAGCGCTTCCGCCAAGCGGCGCTTTGCTTCAGGGATTGTCAGCGGCAAGGTTTCTGCAGTCTGGTCGAGCGACAGTTCCGCATCTTCCTCAGCCATGTCTTCGTCCACCTCCTCACTGCCCTGTGGGAGGCCCTCCTTAGAGAAGTTGATCATGGCAAGTGGGGGGTAATCCACTCCCATACCAGCTCCGACGTAACTGACGGGATCAGCGGCCTCTTTGTCATAAAGAGAGAGCCAAATCCCCCGCCCAATCGGCAACGTATGGCCGGCTGCTTTGCGGGCGTCGTATGCCCGGTTGTAGCGTTTCCGGGCGTCATCGGCGGGGATCATATGAACGCGGGCTTCGGTCGGGTTGTGCTTATCATTCACTGACACCGCGACGACGTAATCGACATCATCCAACGTGACCCATCCCGCCTCCGCTCTCTTCCGAGGGAAGGCGATCCAGGCATCCTGGGACGTGCGGATGGAAACCTTGTGCTTGTTTTCGCCCTTCGTGATCAGCCTCAGGCTGGCCTTGCCGCCGCGCGGAATGCGCGAAACCTTCCATCCTTCCCTTTCAAGGGTCTCAATGCCAAATGCGAACAAACCCTTTCGGGTGGCTCGCTTTGCAGGCGTTGCGTTGACGTTTGTCATTGTTGACCTCTGTTTCTCAAATCGTGCTGATCTGGAACGTGTTTAGACAGATACATTACGGAAATTTCTCCGTCAATCGCATTGCGAACCAAATTGTTTTCATTTCTCTCAGAGAGATTTGAGAACAAAATAAAAGCGGTCGCCGTCGATGATTTCCTGCGCCGGTTAACCGTTTTGCCGCTTTTCGGCGCTAAGACGCTTCTCATGAAACGCGTCATCGCCATCGCCGACCGCGCGGCCCTTGTCTCGTTGAAGCTCCTCGCGGCGCTCAACCTGCTGTTCTTCCTGTCTTTCCTTGTCGTTCTGCTGCTTGCCGGCCGGGCGCATGCGCAAGCCCCCAGCTGCGCCGGCGCCGATCTTTTGACCGCGCTGGAAAAGAGCGACCCCGCCGCCTTCAAGAAGGTCGAGACCGAGGCCGCGGCCGTCCCCAACGGCAAGGGACTGCTGTGGAAGCTGGAGAAACCGGGCGAAAAGCCGTCCTATCTGTTTGGCACCATGCACATGACCGATACGCGCGTCACCACGCTGCCGGCCGCCGCGCAGAAAGCCTATGACGGCGCCGGCACGATCGTCATCGAGACCACCGATGCGCTCGACAAGGCCAAGATGATGGCCGCCATGGCCAGCGAACCCGGCCTGATGATGTTCACCGACAACACCACGCTGTCGTCGCTGCTGTCGCCGGACGATGCGGCGGCGCTAAACAAGGGGCTCGACGCGCGTGGCATTCCGCCGGCGACGGTTGCCAAGATGAAGCCGTGGATCCTGTCGGCGATGATGGCGTTGCCGGCCTGCGAGGTGGCGCGCCAGAGCGCCGGCGAACCCGTGCTGGACGTCAAGCTCGCTTCGGACGCCAAGGCCTCGGGAAAGGACGTCGAAGGGCTCGAGACCGCCGTCGATCAGTTACGCGCCATGGCCTCGCTGCCGCTCGAATTCCATATGAAGAGCCTGGTCGAGACGATGAAGCTCGGCGACAAGGTGAACGACGTCAACGAGACCATGATCGTGCTCTACCAGCGTGGCGAGGTCGGCATGTTCTGGCCGCTCTTCCGCGCCGTTTTGCCGGAGACGGCGGACGACAAGGCCGGCTATGCCGCCTTCGAACAGACCATGATCACCAGCCGCAACAAGGTGATGGCGGCGCATGCCGGGCCGATATTGGCCAAGGGCAACGTTTTCATGGCAGTCGGCGCCATGCATCTGCCCGGTCCGGAAGGACTGGTCGAGGATTTTCGCAAGGCAGGGTATAGTGTTACCGCCGTCAACTGAGTCGTCTGGCGGCTGGCGGACCTGAAAACGCCGGTTTTTCAGCGCTTTCCGTCCGTTCGCGTGAAACCCGATGCGGGATCAGCGCGTTGATGGCTGTTATTTTGATGACTTTCATCCAAGGAGGACACGTTTCATGGCGAACCCTAACGACCCCTTCACCCCTTCGAGCACGCCTCCCACCTCGAGTGGCGGTGGTGGCGGCAGCGGGTGGCTGATCGCCCTTGTTGTCATTATCCTGGCTATTGTTGCGTATTATGTCTTTGGCAGAAGCGGCGGCGAGCACGCCCCGGCCCCGGCTGAGCCGCCGGCCGCCAGCACGCCGGCCCCTGCGCCTGCAACGCCTGCCCCAGCCCCTGAGCCGGCGCCTGCCCCGGCTCCCGCGCCGGCCCCGGCCCCGGCCCCGGCCCCGGCTCCTGCACCCGCGCCGGCCCCTGCTCCGGCACCTGCCCCGGCGCAGTGATCGGGCTACAGCTTGACGACGAACGGCCCGCCTTTTGGCGGGCCGTTTTGTTGAGGGCTATCATGCCTTCGTCATACTCGGGCTTGACCCGAGTATCCATGCCGTGACCGTTGCCATGGAGCGCAGCGGTGCAGAATTCTGTAACCGCTGCAACGCCTTAGCGTCACGGCATGGATCCTAGGGTCTGCGCGCGTCGCTTCGCTCCTTGCTTCGCCCTAAAGCAGGTCGCGTGAAAAAGGATTCACGCAACCTGCTTTAAGTCTTTGATCTTAAGCATGTCTTTGTCCCGAAACCGGGACCACTTCCGGGAGACATGCTTTAGGATGACGAAGCGATGGGCTTTCGATGTCGGCGCGTGGCGCGTCCTTAAATATGAATAGACTTGAAGAATGTCGCCAGCGCCGCTTCCTTCACCGCTTCCGACATCGTCGGATGGGCGTGGCAGGTCCGCGCCAGGTCTTCCGACGAGCCGCCGAATTCCATCAGCACCGCCGCCTCGTGGATCATCTCGCCGGCGCCGAAGCCGACGATGTGGACACCGAGCACGCGGTCGCTCGCCTTGTCGGCCAGGATCTTCACGAAACCGTCGGTATGCAGCATGGCGCGCGCGCGGCCGTTGGCGCTGAATGGGAATTTTCCGGCCTTGTAGTCGATGCCCGCCTTCTTCAGCTCCTCCTCGGTCTTGCCGACCGAGGCGATCTCCGGGCTGGTGTAGACGACGCTCGGGATGACGTCGTAGTTCACATGGCCGGCCTGACCTGCGATCGTCTCGGCGACCGCGACACCCTCGTCCTCGGCCTTGTGCGCCAGCATCGGCCCGGCGACGACGTCGCCAATGGCATAGATGCCGGGCACGTTGGTCCTCAGATGCCCGTCGGTCCTGACGCGGCCGCGCTCGTCGACCTCCACGCCCGCTTCCTTCAGGCCGAGGCTGTCGGCATAGGGACGCCGTCCGGTGGCGACCAGCACGACATCCGCCTCGATGGTTTCGGCAGCACCGCCCTTGACCGGTTCGAAGGTGACGGTGGCGCCCTTCTTGGCCTTGGCGACGCCGGTGACCTTGGCGCCGAGCTTGAACTCGAAACCCTGCTTGGACAGAAGCCGCTGGAACTGCTTCGACACCTCGCCGTCCATGCCGCCGAGGATAGTGTCGAGAAACTCGACGACCGTGACCTTGGCGCCGAGCCTGGCCCAGACCGAGCCGAGCTCCAGCCCGATGACGCCGCCGCCGACCACCACGAGGGTGGCGGGCACCTTGGCCAGCGACAGCGCGCCTGTGGAGGAGACGATCACCTTCTCGTCGAAATCGACCTTGACGCCCGGAATGCCCGCGACATCGGAGCCGGTGGCAATGACGATGTTCTTCGTCTCGATCTCCTCGACCTTGCCGTCCTCGCCGGTCACCGAGACCCTGCCGGCCCCGACCACCTTGCCGGTGCCGCGAAAGGAATCGATCTTGTTCTTCTTGAACAGGAAGGCGACGCCGTTGACGTTGGAGGCGACCGTCGTGTCCTTATGCGCCATCATCTTCTTCAGATTGAGTTTTGGCGCCGGTATCTCGACGCCGAGCGTATCGAAGGCGTGGCCGGCCTCGGCGAACATCTCGGAAGCGTGGAGCAGCGCCTTCGAGGGAATGCAGCCGATGTTGAGGCAGGTGCCGCCGAAGGTGGCGTTCTTCTCGACCACCGCCGTCTTCAGCCCGAGCTGTGCCGCCTTGATGGCGCAGACATAGCCGCCCGGTCCCGATCCGATGATTACGACGTCATAAGCCATATGGTCTTGTCCTTTTATCTGGCCTCAGCGGCCGCCGCTCACATTCAGGATCGAGCCCGTTATATAGGAGGCCGCGTCCGACAGAAGATAGAGAACCGCGCTGGCGACTTCATCCGGCGTGCCTGCGCGTTTCATCGGCAGCAAATCCTGCATCCGCGCCACGCGGTCGGGCTGCCCGCCCGAGGCGTGGATTTCGGTGTCGGTGATGCCGGGGCTGACCCCGTTGACGCGGATACCTTCGAGAGCCACCTCCCGCGCGAGCCCGATGGTCATGGTGTCGATCGCGCCCTTGGAGGCGGCGTAGTCGACATATTCGCCGGGCGAGCCGAGCCTTGCTGCCGCCGAGGACAGGTTGACGATGGCGCCGCCCTTGCCGCCGTCACGGGTCGACATGCGCTTCACCGCCTCGCGCGCGCAAAGGAAGGAGCCGACGACGTTGATGCGCATCATGCGCTCCAGCCGCGCCACGCTCATCTCGTCGACCCGCGCCTTGACGTCGACGATGCCGGCATTGTTGACGAAGGCGTCGAGCCCGCCGAAGGTTTTGTCGACCATCTCGAACATCGCGAGGACATCGGCCTCGTTGCCGACATCGCCCTTGACCGCGAAGGCATCGCCGCCAGCGGCTTTCAGCTCGGCGACCAGCCCGTCTGCCGCCGCCTGGTTGGAGGCGTAGTTGATGGCCACGCGGTAGCCGGCCTGGTTCGCCTGCCGACAGATGGCGGCGCCGATGCCGCGGCTGCCGCCGGTGACCAGCAGCGTCTTCATGTGCGCGCTCATTCCTGGCAGCCTTTCAGCACGAAGATGTCCCATGGCACCTTGGAGAAGCCGGCGGGGCCATAGGCCGCCGACATTTCGAGCGACGGCCCGAGATCGGGAAAGATCAGGCTTTTCGGCGCGTCGGCGCCTTCGGCCGGCAGCAGGCCGACGCTGCCCTTCTCGTCGGCGCTGTAGATGACGCTCTCCCAGACGGTGCAGGCGGCAAGCTCCTCGCCGGTGACGTCGCCGGTCGGGCATTTGTACATCAGCGAGCCATGCGGCCGCGCGGCGCTGCCCTCGGTCCACATGGCGATGCCGTCGAGCACGACATTGTTGTCGAGGATCATGCGGAAGGAATTGGTGATGGTCGCCGAGGTGCCGGCCGGCGTGAAGTCGATCTCGGCGCCGCTCTGGGCCTCGCCATAGACGGCGAGCTGGATCGGACAGGCAGCCCGCGCGCCGGAAGTCGCGGCCGTGAGAGCCAGCGATCCGGCCATCAATCCGATCATGGGCGAGGCGGCATTCGTCATCACTTTGCCTGGTTGTTTTCGCGGCCATCGGCATTTTCGAGCACGCCGAAATCGGTCATCAGGACCACTGGCTCGCCCACCGCGTCCAGCCCCCAGAAGGATGGGTAGAAGCCATCGCCCCAGCCGCTCCAGAACATCGCGACGTTGACCGGATTGGCGACGTCCGGATGGTGCATGACGAACCGGTCCTGGTTGGGCGCGAACTCGGCCGCCAGCACATCGTCATAATAGTTCTGATCGGGCTTGAGCTTGTCCTGCGCGGCCGTCATCAGGGCCATCGCCGCCTTGTCCATGAACGCGCCGAGGCCGGCATCGACGGGATAGCCGAAGATCTCGTCGCCGTTCAGCGTCGAGACGTCCTGTCCGGGCAGGACGGCGAGCTCCCAGCGCACCGGCACCCCGGAACGGAAGCGCAGGAAAGCGGCGGCGACGCGGCCCTGCGCCTCGAACAACGTGACCGGATAGCGCCCGGGTTTCACCTTGCGGGCCAGCGCCGGCCAGTCGTCGGTCGTGATCAGGGGGTCGCAGGCGATGATCTCGCCGGTTGGCAGTTCGAGCTCGCCGATCAGCGTGACGGCGATCTTGCGCTCCGCCAATTGCACGTCGCTGAGCGCGAAGACGCCGAAATTGCTGCTGGCCGTCGCCGCATCCCAGTCGGTGGCCACTGCTGGAGATGGCAAGGCGGCGGAGAGGCCAAGCACCACGATGCTTCGCCCGAAAATCCGCCGCCGCAAGCCGCGCGCCGCCCGACCCAGCCCGAACCCTAAATCCTCCAGCCAGCCGCTCACGGCACGACCGATCCGATCACAGATCGAGAACCAGCCGCTCGGGGTCCTCCAGGCTTTCCTTGACGCGCACCAGGAAGGTCACCGCTTCCTTGCCGTCGACGATGCGGTGGTCGTAGCTGAGCGCCAGATACATCATCGGGCGGATGACGATCTGGCCGCCGACCACCACCGGCCGGTCCTGGATCTTGTGCATGCCGAGGATGCCGGACTGCGGCGCATTGAGGATCGGCGTCGACATCAGCGAGCCATAGACGCCACCATTGGAGATGGTGAAGGTGCCGCCCTGCATGTCGGCGACCGACAGCTTGCCGTCGCGGGCGGCGAGGCCGAGCCGGCCGATCTCCTTCTCGATCTCGGCGATGGACATCTGGTCGGCATCGCGCACCACCGGCACCACCAGGCCCTTCTCCGTGCCGACGGCGACGCCGACATGGGCGAAGTTCTTGTAGATGATGTCGGTGCCGTCGATCTCGGCATTGACCGCCGGGATCTCCTTCAGCGCATGCGTCACCGCCTTGGTGAAGAAGCCCATGAAGCCGAGCTTCACGCCATGCTTCTTTTCGAACACGTCCTTGTATTTGGACCTGAGCGCCATCACCGCGCTCATGTCGACCTCGTTGAAGGTGGTGAGCATGGCGGCGGTCGACTGCGCTTCCTTCAGGCGGCGCGCGATGGTCTGGCGCAGCTTGGTCATGCGCACGCGTTCCTCGCGCGGCGCATCCTCGGTCGAGGACGGCGCCCGCGCCACGACCGGCGCCGGAGCAGCCTTCGGCGTCTCGGCCGGCTGCGAGGGCGCGCCCCTGGCGATGGCGTCGAGCACATCGCCCTTCAACACCTGGCCGCGCTTGCCCGAACCGGAGAGCTGGTCGACCGCGAGATTAGCCTCCGCGATCAGCTTGGCGGCGGCAGGCGCCGGCGGCATGGTGCGTGGCTCGATCTGACCGGCATCGCCAGCGATTCTGGCGGTTTCGGCCGCGGCCTGCTTGCCAGTGGATGCAGCATCCGGGCTGGAGGCTTGCGCCACCGCCTGCGGCTTGGTCGCCGGGGCTCCGCCGCCCACCGAAATCGAGCCGAGCAGCGCCCCGACATTGACCGTCTCGCCTTCCTTGACGGTGATCTCGGCCAGCGTTCCTGCGCCCGCGGCGGGCACTTCCACCGTCACCTTGTCGGTTTCGAGTTCGACCAGCGGCTCGTCGGCGGCGATCGCGTCGCCGACCTTCTTGAACCACTTGCCGACGGTCGCCTCGGTGACGGATTCGCCGAGAGTGGGGACGCGGATTTCGGTAGCCATTGTGCCTGTCCGTTGTCTTCTTGAGGTCTGTTTCGTCAGGTCTGTTTATTCACCAAGCGCGTCGTCGAGCAACGCTGCCAGCTGGCTGAGATGCTTCGACATCAACCCTGTCGCCGGCGAGGCCGAGGCCGGCCGCCCGGTGTAGCGCACCCGCTGATGCTTGGCGTCGATATGCGCCAGCACCCATTCGAGATAGGGATCGATGAACGACCAGGCGCCCATGTTCTTGGGCTCCTCCTGGCACCACACCATCTCGGCATTGCGGAAACGCGACAGTTCGGTGATCAGCGCCTTGGCCGGGAACGGATAGAGCTGTTCGACGCGCAAAAGGTAAATGTCGTTGATGCCGCGCTTCTCGCGCTCCTCGTAGAGATCGTAGTAAACCTTGCCCGAGCACAGCACGACGCGGCGGATCTTGGAGTCCTTCACCAGCTTGATCGACTGGTTGGCGAGCAGCTGCGCATCGTCCCACAACAGGCGGTGGAACGAGCTTTCGCCCGACATCTCAGGCAGCGTCGACACCGCCCGCTTGTGGCGCAGCAGCGACTTCGGCGTCATCAGGATCAGCGGCTTGCGGAAATCGCGCTTCAGTTGCCGGCGCAGGATATGGAAGTAGTTGGCCGGCGTGGTGACGTTGGCGACCTGCATGTTGTCTTCCGCGCAGAGCTGCAGGAAGCGCTCGAGGCGCGCCGACGAATGCTCCGGCCCCTGGCCTTCATAGCCATGCGGCAGGAGGCAGACGAGGCCGGACATGCGCAGCCACTTGCGCTCGCCGGAGGAGATGAACTGGTCGAACACGACCTGGGCGCCATTGGCGAAGTCGCCGAACTGCGCCTCCCAGAGCGTCAGCGCCTTGGGCTCGGCCAGGCTGTAGCCATATTCGAAGCCGAGCACGGCCTCTTCCGACAGCATGGAGTTGATGACTTCGTAACCCGCCTGCGCCGCCGACAGATTGTTGAGCGGGATGTAGCGGTTCTCGTCGCGCTGGTCGTAAAGCACCGAATGGCGTTGCGAGAAGGTGCCGCGTTCCGAATCCTGACCGGAAAGCCGGATCGGATTGCCGTCGAGCAGGATGGCGCCGAAGGCCAGCGCCTCGGCCGTCGACCAGTCGATGCCTTCGCCCGACTCGATCGCCTGGCGGCGGTTTTCGAGGAAGCGCAGGATGGTCTTGTGCGCCTCGAAATCCTTCGGCACCTCGGTCAGCTTCTTGCCGATCTCCTTCAGCGTGCGCACCGGCACGGCGGTCTTGCCGCGCCGCTGTTCGTCCTGATTGTCGGCGGTGCGCAGGCCCGACCACGCGCCATCCAGCCAGTCGGCCTTGTTCGGCTTGTAAGCCTGGCCAACTTCCCATTCGGCTTCCAGATGCGCGCGCCAGTCGGCCCGCATCTTGTCGACCTCGGCCTGGGTGACGTGGCCCTCGGCGATCAGCCGATCGGCATAGACCTGCACCACGGTCTTATGGGTGCGGATGTTGCGGTACATGATCGGCTGGGTGAAGGCCGGTTCGTCGCCCTCATTGTGGCCGAAGCGGCGGTAGCAGAACATGTCCACCACCACCGGCTTGTGGAACTTCATGCGGAACTCGGTCGCGACCTTGGCGGCATGCACCACCGCTTCCGGGTCGTCGCCGTTGACGTGGAAGATCGGCGCCTCGATCATCTTGGCCACATCCGACGGATAGGGCGACGAGCGCGAGAAGCGCGGATTGGTGGTGAAGCCGATCTGGTTGTTGATGATGAAATGCAGCGTGCCGGCGACGCGATGGCCGCGCAGGCCCGACAGGCCGAGAATCTCGGCGATCACGCCCTGGCCGGCAAAGGCGGCGTCGCCATGCAAAAGCAGCGGCATCACCTTGGCGCGTTCCGACAGCGGCACGACCTCGCCGCGCTCGCGGCCGGCGAGCTGGTCCTGCTTGGCGCGCGCCTTGCCCATCACGACAGGGTCGACGATTTCCAGATGCGAGGGATTGGCCGTCAGCGACAGATGCACCTTGTTGCCGTCGAACTCGCGGTCCGACGAGGCGCCGAGGTGATACTTCACGTCGCCCGAGCCTTCGACTTCGTCGGGAGCGGCCGAACCGCCCTTGAATTCGTGGAAGATGGCGCGGTGCGGCTTGGCCATCACCTGGGAGAGCACGTTGAGGCGGCCGCGATGCGCCATGCCGAGCACGATTTCCTTCAGGCCGAGCTGGCCGCCGCGCTTGACGATCTGCTCCAGCGCGGGGATCAGCGACTCGCTGCCGTCGAGGCCGAAACGCTTGGTGCCCTTGTACTTGACGTCGATATACTGCTCGAAGCCCTCGGCCTCGACCAGCTTCGACAGGATCGCCTTCTTGCCGGTGGCGGTGAAGGTGATCTCCTTGTCGGCGCCTTCGATGCGCGCCTGGATCCAGGCCTTCTCTTCCGGGTCGGAGATGTGCATGAACTCGACGCCGAGCGTCGAGCAATAGGTGCGGGTCAGGATGTCCAGCATCTGCCGGATCGTGCCGAATTCGAGCCCCAGCACATTGTCGAGGAAGATCGGCCGGTCGTAATCGGCTTCGGCGAAGCCGTAATTCTCCGGCGACAGTTCGTTATAGTCCTCGAGCGGCTTGGCGATGCCGAGCGGATCGAGATTGGCGTGCAGATGGCCGCGCATGCGGTAGGCGCGGATCATCATGATGGCGCGCACGGAATCGCGCGTCGCCTGGTGCACGTCGGCGTCGGAAAGCACGGCACCGTTGACGACCGCCTTTTCCTTGACCTTCTTTTCGATCGCCTTTTCGACCAGGCCCCAATTGCCGTCGAGCGCCGAGACAAGCTCGCCATTGGCCGTGAGCGGCCAGGAAGGCTTCGCCCAGGAGGCGCCCTTGGCGTTCTTGCGGACATCGCCCGCGTCGTCCTTCAGCGCGGCGAAGAAATCCTGCCACTCCGGATCGACCGAGCCCGGATTGTCCTCATAGGCCGCGTAGAGCGCGTCGATGTAGTCGGCATTGCCGCCATAGAGGAATGAGGTGAGCGAGAATTGGTCGTTGGCCTGATCTTGCCTTGCCATGTCGTTTCAGCGGAGCCTGGCTCCGTCTCCTTTTTAGGGAATAGTGAGTAGGCAGTAGTGAGTAGAAAGATGAAATTCCCGCTCAGCTGCTACTCGCCCGTTCGTCCCTTTTTCACTACTGACTACTGCCTACTCACTACTGCCTTAACCCTTGATCGCCTCGACCAGCGTCGTGCCGAGCCGAGCCGGCGACGGCGAAACCTTGATGCCGGCCGATTCCATAGCCGCGATCTTGTCTTCCGCGCCGCCTTTACCGCCCGAGATCACCGCGCCCGCATGGCCCATGGTGCGGCCGGCCGGCGCCGTGCGCCCGGCGATGAAGCCCGCCATGGGTTTCTTGCGGCCGCGCTTGGCTTCGTCCTTGAGGAACTGCGCGGCGTCTTCCTCGGCCGAGCCGCCGATCTCGCCGATCATGATGATCGACTTGGTCTCGTCGTCGGCGAGGAACATCTCCAGCACATCGATGAACTCGGTGCCCTTGACCGGGTCGCCGCCGATACCCACGGCCGTGGTCTGGCCGAGGCCGACATTGCTGGTCTGGAAGACTGCCTCATAGGTAAGTGTTCCCGAGCGGGAAACAACGCCGACCGAGCCCTTGCGGAAGATGTTGCCGGGCATGATGCCGATCTTGCATTCGTCGGGCGTCAGCACGCCCGGGCAGTTCGGGCCGATCAGCCGCGAGGTCGAGCGATCGAGCCGCGCCTTGACCTTGACCATGTCCATCACCGGGATGCCTTCGGTGATGCAAACGATCAGCGGGATCTCGGCCTCGATCGCCTCGATGATGGCTTCGCCCGCGCCCGCCGGCGGCACATAGATGACGGAGGCGTTGGCGCCGGTCCTCGCCTTGCCCTCGGCCACGGTGGCGAAGATCGGCAGGCTCTCGCCCTTGGCGCCGGTCCAGGTCTCACCGCCCTTCTTGGGATGGATGCCGCCCACCATCTTGGTGCCGTGATAGGCCAGCGCCTGCTCGGTATGGAACGTGCCGGTCTTGCCGGTCAGACCCTGAACCAGCACCTTGGTATTCTTGTCGACGAGAATGGACATCGCGGCCCTTTTCTAAAAACCGTTGATCGTGGAAGGCGAGACGCGCCGGTAGACGCCGCTCACCATGTCTTGCCAGGCATCGCTGCCGGCGGGCTTGAACTGAAGTTTCATGCGATAAGTATCAGTGCGGTCAAAATTGTAGGTCACGCGAGCCGCGCCGCGCGGCGACGACCGTTCCATCACCAGTTCGTTGCCATTCCATGTGCCGGTGGCCGGCGACATCGGCACGAACCCCATCGAGTCGAACTGATGCATGGTGACGAGGCTGTTCTGCTGGTCGAAGCCGAACACATTGTGCGCGCCGAACGAGACCGTGCCGTCGCGGCGCTGGCGATAGCGCTGCACCACGAACAGGCCGCCGAACTGCGCCTCGGCCTGCACTTCCGATGTCGCCGCGCCGGCGTCGGTCCATTGCGTCGCCGCGACCTCTTCCTCGCCGCGCCACGCGCCGACCAGCGCCTGCAGGCGCTGGTGACCGTCCGAGAGAGAAGAGAAGGGCGACGCGTTCATGGCTCAGTGCGTGCGGAAAGGGTTGATGGCGACCACGGAACCGTAGGTCTGCCCATGGCTGAGATCTTCGGTGTACAGTTTCTTGACGCCAAGGCGCTCGGCAGCGGCGATGATTGCGCCGTCCCAATAGGAAATCCGATACCGCTGCGCGTTCTCGATGCCGCGCATGACCACCGCGCTGTCCAAATCCTGGCAAGGCTTCATGGAGATAGCGGCAACCCATTCGGCCGCTTTGGCCGGCGCCAGCACGACGTCGGCTCGTTTGGTCACGTTCACATAAAACTCCTGCAGCACCTGCGCGGAGGTCGAGTAGTCTTCCTTGGCAATCAACTCCACGGCGCGTTCATACTTGGCGCGCTCGGATTTGTGCCCGATGGCCGCATAAACCAAGACGTTTGTGTCGAGGAAGCACTCAGCGATCATAGAGAGCTTCCCGGTCCCAGGTCTTGCTGCCCATATCTCCCGCCGCCTCGCGCGCAAGCCTCAGCAGCGCCTGCCGCGCCTCGTCCTTCGCCTGGCGTTTCGCCGCCACCTCGGCAAAAAACTCCCGCACCATACCGTTGACCGTCGTCCGCTGTTCGGCGGCCGTCAGCTTGACCTGCTCCAGGATGACTTCCTCGACCGCCAGGGTGATATTCTTCATGTCACTTTCTCCTGCAATTCCACACAGTATATGTGTGACTGTGTGGTCATCGCAAGTTACAGCCGCTTCAAATCGGTAACGGTGAGGTCACTCTTGGCGTTGCCGGTGTTCAAGGTCGTCGCCGGCTCGAACATCAACACCACGGGCTCCGGCGTCAGCGAGCGCGGCCGGTGCTCAACGCCACGTGGCACGACGATGAAATCGCCCTCGCCGAGCTCGACCGGCCCGTCGCGGAAGTCGATGGCGATCCTGCCGCGCAGCACCAGGAAAGCCTCGTCCTCATTGTCGTGCGCATGCCAGTCGAAGGCCTCGCCAAATTTTGCGACCTTGGCCTGGCTGTCATTGACGTCGCCGGCGATGTGCGGATCGAACACCTTGGTGATCGTCCGATCCGCCGCCTCGACCAGGTTTATCTTGCGCGGAGGCATACGCTCAGCCCTTCACCGCCTTGACGATCTTCTTGGCCGCGTCGTCGAGGTCGTCGGCCGAGACGACATTGAGGCCGCTGTCGTTGATGATTTTCTTGCCGAGCTCGGCATTGGTGCCTTCCAGACGCACGACCAGCGGCACCTTCAGACCCACTTCCTTGACCGCGGCGATCACGCCCTCGGCGATGACATCGCACTTCATGATGCCGCCGAAGATGTTGATCAGGATGCCCTCGACCGCTGGATCCTTGGTGATGATCTTGAACGCCGCCGTGACCTTTTCCTTGGAGGCGCCACCGCCGACGTCGAGGAAGTTAGCCGGCTCAGCACCGTAGAGCTTGATGATGTCCATCGTCGCCATGGCAAGGCCGGCGCCGTTGACCATGCAGCCGATATTACCGTCGAGCGCGACATAGGCGAGGTCGTATTTCGACGCCTCGATCTCCTTCTCGTCCTCTTCGGTGGTGTCGCGCAGCTCCATCACGTCCGGGTGGCGAAACAGCGCGTTGTTGTCGAACGACACCTTCGCGTCGAGCACGCGCAGATGGCCGTCCTTCATGACGATCAGCGGATTGACCTCGAGCAGGCTCATGTCCTTCTCGACAAAGGCCTTGTAGAGGATCGGGAATAGCGTGCCCCCGTCCTTGGCGGCATCGCCGTCGAGCTTCAACGCGGCATTGAGCTTCTTAACGTCGTCGGCACTCACGCCCTTTTCCGGGTCGATGGCGACGGTGACGATCTTTTCCGGCGTGTCATGCGCAACCGTCTCGATGTCCATGCCGCCCTCGGTCGAGACGACGAAGGCGATGCGGCCGACCGAGCGATCGACCAGGATCGACAGATAGAGCTCGCGGGCGATGTCGGCGCCGTCTTCGATATAGAGGCGGTTGACCTGCTTGCCGGCGGGGCCCGTCTGCTTGGTGACCAGCGTGTGGCCGAGCATCTCGTTGGTGTTGGCGACCACTTCGGCCGCCGACTTCGCCAGCCGCACGCCGCCCTTGGCGTCGGGGCCGAGCTCCTTGAACTTGCCCTTGCCGCGGCCGCCGGCATGGATCTGGCTCTTCACGACATAGAGCGGGCCGGGCAACGCCTTGGCGGCCGCTTCCGCCTCGCTTGCCTTGAACACCGGAACGCCGCTTGCGACCGGCGCGCCGAATGTCTTCAGCAGCGCCTTGGCCTGATACTCATGGATGTTCATGCGCTTGGTCTCCGAGGAGGTCGATTACTTGCCGGCCAGATTATTTGCCGGCGAGGTGCGGGGCGATCTTGGTGCAGGCCTCGGTCAGGCCCTGGACGGCCGCGACCGAGGAATCGAACATCTTCTGCTCGGCCTTGGACAGGTCGATCTCGATGACGCGCTCGACGCCGCCGGCGCCGATCACCACTGGGACACCGACATAGGTGCCCTTGACGCCGTATTGGCCCGACAGATGCGCGGCGCAGGGCAGCACGCGCTTCTTGTCCTTGAGATAGGCTTCGGCCATCGAAATCGCCGACGCTGCGGGGGCGTAATAGGCCGAACCGGTCTTCAGCAGACCGACGATCTCGGCGCCGCCGTCGCGGGTGCGCTGCACAATCTGGTCGAGCTTTTCCTTCGAGGTCCAACCCATCTTGACGAGGTCGGGCAGCGGAATGCCGGCCACCGTCGAATAGCGGATCATCGGCACCATGGAATCGCCGTGGCCGCCGAGCACGAAAGCGGTGACGTCCTCGACCGAAACCTTGAACTCCTCGGCCAGGAAGTAGCGGAAACGCGAGGAGTCGAGCACGCCGGCCATGCCGACGACATGGCTGGTCGGCAGGCCGGAGAACTTCTGCAGCGCCCAGACCATCGCGTCGAGCGGGTTGGTGATGCAGATGACGAAAGCCTTGGGCGCATACTTCTTCAGGCCGGCGCCGACCTGTTCCATCACCTTGAGGTTGATGCCGAGAAGGTCGTCGCGGCTCATGCCGGGCTTGCGCGGCACGCCCGCGGTCACGATGCACACATCCGCGCCCTCGATGCCGGCATAGTCGTTGACGCCGGTCAGCCTGGAGTCGAACCCGTCGACGGGAGAAGACTGCGCGATGTCGAGGCCCTTGCCCTGCGGAATGCCCTCGGCGATATCGAACAGCACCACGTCGCCGAGGTCCTTGAGGCCGATCATATGGGCGAGCGTGCCGCCGATCATGCCCGAGCCGATGAGCGCTATCTTGTTGCGTGCCATGTGAGGATGTTTTCCTTTGTCTGTGACGAGGTCGTGACGGGGCCGGGAGGCCGAAAGGATGCGAGAAACCGCGAGATTTAGCCGCACCGAATAACTCCGGCGCAAGTGAAATTCAAACGATTATTTTGAGTCCAACATTTTCAATCGGTTAGATGCATCGGGAGTTACGTAAACGTCAAAACTTGGAAGCCGACTGAGGGGAATTTACACAATGAACGTCGAAATCAGAAGGCTTCATCCCGGCGATGACGCCCTTGTGATGCGAGTGGCCAATCTCCCCGAGGACCCGAAAGGGGGGAGATGCTCGGCAGGCCAGAGTGGCGCTGTCCCGCCAACCTCTCCTTCGTCATTCTAGGGCGGAGCAAGGAGCGAAGCGACGCGCGCAGACCCTAGAATCCATGCCGTGACGG
>NZ_JAVIIV010000038.1:0-31237 GCF_033977215.1 Mesorhizobium humile | reverse complement strand
GACGCGCTTTAAGTCTTTGTTTTGATGCATGTCGTTGTCCCAGAACCGCCGCACACTTCTGGGCGACATGCATTAGGCTCTCTACAGCGATGACCAATTTCCCGTTAGATATGCCGGTGCGATAATCGAGATCAATTGAATTGTCGGGAGCAAAAATGATCTTACTGACGAGAGCTGTGGTTCAGCCTTGGAATTGCGACATGATGGGCCACATGACGACGCGGTTCTACGTCGCCTTTTTCGACGACGCCATCAACATCCTGCTGGGCCAGGCGACCGACTGGGCGCCGACGACGCCCGAATGGGCCGACAGGGGATGGGCCGACGTCCGGCATGAGATCGACTTCGTCGGCGAAGTGCCGTCGGGGGTCATCGTGGAAATCTACGGCACGGTCCGCACTGTCGGCCGCACGTCCATCCAGACGGATTATGAGATGCGCAGGCTGCATGGCGGCGAGCTCGCGGCCAAGCTGGCTGCCAAGACGGTCTTCTTCAACCTTGCGGAACGGAAATCCACCCCGCTGACGGAGCCTATGCTCGAGCGCCTGAAATCCTGGATGGCCGCCGCTCCCAGTCACGGCAGCGAAGCCTGAAGACCCTTCGGCGCTCTTTCCAGGTCAGGCGCCACTCCACATCGCGTCCGGCACCACCACCAGCTTGCCGACGAAATCCTTGCCCATGAAATCGGTCTGGGCGCGGTGGAAATCGGAGAGCTTGTAGACGCCGCCGACCAGCGGCCTGATCTTCTTTTCCTCGATGTAGCGCACGATGCGGCGGAAGTCCTCCCGCGTGCCCTGGCTCGAGCCGTGGAGCTGCAGCTGCTTCAGATACATGGTGCGCAGATCGAGCTGCACGACCGGGCCGGCAATCGCTCCGGCGGTCGTGTAGCGACCCTCGGGCCGCAGGATGCGCAAGAGGTCGTTGAAGATGGCGCCGCCGACGAGGTCGGCCACCACGTCGATGGGCTCGCCGCCAGTCGCTTCATTGACGGCGGTAAGCAGGTCGGCCACGCCGCGCGTGATCACCTTCTCGGCGCCGATGTCGAGCACGGCCTGCTCCTTGCCCTTGCCGACGACGGCATAGGGGATGGCGCCGCGCGCCCGTGCCAGTTGCACGATGCCGGAGCCAACGCCGCCAGAGGCGCCGGTGACCAGCACCCGCTCGCCGGCCTTCAGCGCCGCGCGCTCCAGCATCTGCTCGCCGGTGAGATAGGCGCAACAGAAAGTGGCGAGCTCGACATCGCTGAGCTCAGTGTGGACGACATGCGCGTTCTCGGCCGGCAGCGCCTGGTATTCGGCATAACCGCCATCGCGGCCATGGCCCATATAGTCGATGTCGGCCAGCGAATCGTCGTCGCGGTTGTAGATGGAGAAGTCGACCATGACGCGTTCGCCGATGCGGTCGGCAGGCACGCCGTCGCCGACAGCGACGATCGTCCCAACAGTGTCGGTGCCCTGGATGCGCGGGAAGGTGAGCGTGTTGCCTTGGCGACGCCAGGTCGAAACCGCCCCGGCGTCTTCCTCCGTGCCATAGGCGCCCTGGCGCACCCAGACATCGGTGTTGTTCATGCCGCAGGCGCTGACCTTGACCAGCACTTCGCCGGCGGCCGGCGCCGGCACCTTCACGTCTGTGCGGTAGACGAGCTTCTCCAGACCGCCATGGCCGGTAAGCTGCACGGCGGCCATGGTGGCGGGAACGGTTCTGGTCATGGCATTCATGTCGCGTCTCAGATGTCGCTTCTCAGATATTGGCGAGGACGCTGTTCACCGCGTCGGCTGTCTTGGAGACGATGATGTCGGCCTCCTCCCGCGTCAGGCAAAGCGGCGGCGCGAAGCCGAGGATGTCGCCTTGCGGCATCGCGCGGCCGATGACGCCACTAGCGGCCAGCGCCGTGGCGATCTGCGGCCCGACCTTCAGAGCGGGGTCGAAGAACACACGATCATCGCGGTCCTTCACGAACTCGACCGCCGCCAGCATGCCGTCGCCGCGCACTTCGCCGACATGTTTGTGGCCGCCGACCGCCTTGGCGAGCTCGGCGCGGAAGTATGCGCCGGTCTCGCCGGCGTTCCGCACCAGGTCCATCTCGTCGATCAGTTCGAGATTGGCGACACCGGCGGCAACGCAGATCGGGTGCGCCGAATAGGTCCAGCCATGGCCGAGCGAACCCAGCTTGTCGGAGCCCTTGACCAGCACCTGCCAGACCTTGTCGGAAACGATGACGCCGGACAGCGGCGCATAGGCCGAGGTCAGGCCCTTGGCGATGGTGATCAGGTCCGGCTTCATACCGTAATGGTCGGAGCCGAACATGGTGCCGAGACGGCCGAATCCGGTCACCACTTCGTCGGCGACAAGCAGCACGTCATACTTGTTCAGCACGGCCTGGATCTTCTCCCAATAGCCGGCCGGCGGCGGCACGATGCCGCCGGTGCCGAGGATCGGCTCGCCGATGAAGGCGGCGACCGTGTCCGGCCCCTCGGCGAGGATCATTTCCTCCAGCTTGTCGGCGCAATGTTGCGAGAACTGCTCCTCGCTCATCGAGCGGTCGGCGCGGCGGAAATAATAAGGCGCTTCGGTGTGCAGGATCGGCGCGCGCGGCAGGTCGAAGGCGTTGTGGAACAGCTCGAGCCCGGTCAGCGACCCGGTCATCACGCCGGACCCATGATAGCCGCGCCAGCGCGAGATGATCTTCTTCTTTTCCGGCCGTCCGAGAACGTTGTTGTAGTACCAGATCAGCTTGATGTTGGTTTCGTTGGCGTCGGAACCGGAGAGACCGAAATAGACGCGGCTCATGCCCTTCGGCGCGCGGTCGATGATCATCTTGGCAAGCGTGATCGAGGCCTCGGTGCCGTGGCCGACATAGGCATGGTAATAGGCGAGATTCCTGGCCTGCTCGGCGATGGCATCGGAGATCTTCTGGCGGCCATAGCCGACGTTGACGCAATAGAGGCCGGCAAAGGCGTCGATGCTCTTCTTGCCGGTGTTGTCCCAGACGGTGACGCCTTCGCCGCCGGCCATGATGCGCGCCGGCGATTCACCACGCGCGTGCGTGCCCATATGCGTCGAGGGATGGAAGAAGTGGTCGCGATCCCAGGCGGAGAGTTCGTTGGACTGTTCGAGCATTTTTTGACTCCTGACGAGAATGAGGCCTGCGCAGCTTACGCTACATCGAGGCAGAGATATTTGAGGTCCGTAAAAGCTTCCAGGCCGTGACGCGAGCCTTCGCGGCCGATGCCCGACTGCTTGACGCCGCCGAACGGGATCGGCGCGCCGGTGATCTTGACGCGGTTGATCGCGACCATGCCGTAGTCCAGCGCGCGGCCCATGCGCGCCTGGCGGGCGCCGTTCTCGGTGACGACATAAGCGACGAGGCCATATTCGGTGGCGTTGGCGCGGACGACGACTTCCGCCTCGTCGTCGAACGAGGTGACCGCGGCGACCGGGCCGAACGTCTCTTCACGCATGATCAACGCTTCGTCCGGCACATCGACGAGCAGCGTCGGCTGGTAGAACAGCGGGCCGGCCGCGTCGCGCTTGCCGCCGGCCAGGCAGCGCGCGCCATGAGTGAGCGCATCGGCGACTTGCTCCTCGACCTTCTTGACCCCGCGCTCATGCATCAGCGGCCCGATCTCGGCGTCCGCGGAGAGACCGTTGCCGGTGCGGAGCTGCTCGATGCGGCGCGCGAATGCCGCGCAGAAGCGATCATAGATCGGCCGCTGCACATAGATGCGATTGGCGGCGAGGCAATCCTGGCCGGAGGTGGCGAACTTGGCATCGAGCGCGATCGTCACGGCCTTGTCAATGTCGGCATCGTCGAACACGATAAGCGGCGCATGGCCGCCGAGTTCCATGACCAGGCGCTTCATGGTCGCAGCACTCTGCGCCGCGATCAGCCGGCCGACCTCGGTCGATCCGGTGAAGCTCATGGCGCGGACCCTGGCGTCGGCGCACATCGCGCCGACGATGGTGCGCGCATCGCCGGTGACGACGTTGAAGACGCCGGCAGGCAGGCCGGCGCGCTCGCCGAGTTCGGCCAGCGCCAAAGCCGAGAGCGGTGTCTCGGACGACGGATGCGCCACCACCGTGCAGCCGGCGGCCAAAGCCGCGGCCGCCTTGCGGGTGAGCATGGCCGACGGAAAGTTCCAGGGCGTGACGACGCCGACCACGCCGAGCGGCTCGCGGCGCACCGACATCTGAGCATTCGGCAGATGGCTGGTGACGCTTTCGGCATTGAGGCGTTTCGCTTCCTCGGCATACCACTCGACGAAGGAAGCGGCGTAGTCGATCTCGCCCAGCGATTCCTTCAGCGGCTTGCCCTGCTCAAGCGTCATCAGCAGCGCCAGATCGTCCTTGGCGGCGACGATCAGATCGAACCATTTTCGCAGGATCTTCGAGCGCTCCTGCGGCAGGGCCGAGCGCCAGCCGTGAAATGCACGCGACGCGGCGTTGATCGCCTTCGTCGTCTGCGCCGCATCGAGCGCGGCCACAAAGGCGACGGTAGCGCCGGTCGCCGGATCGGTAACCTCGAAACTGGCCGCAGCATCGCTCGCCGTCCAGTGGCCGTCGACATAAGCGAGAGCGCGCAACAGCCGGCGGTCGGCGAGCCGGTCCAGTGCTTCATGGTGGTTGGTGCGGGCAAAATGCGCGGACATCGGCGCCTCCATTCGATGCCGAAGCATCGGCCGTGTCGGGCAAAGAATGGGACTGTTTCAGCGGCTGTTGGTAGAGAGATTGTCTCTATTGGCGCGCCGACACAGATGATCTCTCTAGTTGGCCGGCCGGCAGGCGCAGCCGAACCTCGAAAATTGGCCGAGCCTTCTCAACTTCGTCATCCACGGGCGAAGCAAGGAGCGAAGCGACGCGGCGTAGACCCGAGGATCCATGCCGTGACGTTGAGGCGCCGCTACGCTGCAGAATTCTGCTCTGCTGCGCTTTCGATCAAAGTCACGGAATGGATCCTCGGGTCTACGCTCCGCTTCGCGTCGCTCCGCCCGTGGATGACGATGGCGTTTTCATTGTTCCGGCAACAGGTCGGCCACCGGCAGCACGGTCTCGTCCTTGACCGTCTTGGTGACGATGTAGGTGAAGTAGCGGTCGATGCCGATCTCGCGTTCGAGCAGGCTGTCGACCAACCGCTGATAGGCATCGATGTCGCGCGCCATCACCTTCAACACATAGTCGACGCCGCCGCCCACCGACCAGCAGGCGACGATCTCCGGAACATCGCGCACGACCCGCTCGAACCTGTCGAAGTCCGCCTGGCGGTGGTTGGCTAAAGTCACCTCCATCAGCACCGTCGCCACCGGCGCGATGACGCGCATGGCGATCGTGGCGTGATAGCCGGACACGATGCCGGCCTTTTCCAGCTTGCGCAGCCGCATCCAGCACGGCGTCGGCGACAGGCCGACCTTCTCGGCCAGCGCCAGCTTGGTGATGCGCCCATCGCGTTGGATGGCGTCGAGAATCCTGAGGTCGATCGGGTCGAGTTTCGCTGCCGCCATGCGGGATTCGCCTTTCGTTGCAGACACCATGACGATGCATTATTTCGATTGTCAATTGCACTGATTTCGCTCTCTAATATGTCATGACATTATGGCAGCCAGATCCTGCTCTCATCCGCCGCCCGGCCTATCTCTCGCTGGCCGACCAGTTCGCACGCGCGATCCATGACGGGCGGCTCGCCAATGGCGCGCAACTGCCGACGCATCGCCGCCTTGCGGACGACCTGAAGCTTTCGGTGCAAACGGTCAGCCGCGCCTATGAGGAACTGATCCGGCGCGGCCTGATTTCCGGGGAGGTCGGGCGCGGCAGCTTCGTGCAGACGCAGCGCCGCGAACCGGAGCCGCCTTACATCCCGGAGCGCCTCGGCGAGGTCATCGACCTCTCGATCCTGAAGCCGGTCTGCGAGCCGATGCATCTGGAAAAATTGAAGCAGGCGCTGGGGTGGCTGGCCGAGAATCTGCCGTCGAGCTCGGCGCTGTCGTTCCGGCCGAACATGGTGTTTCCGCGCCATCGCGCCGTCGCGGTCGAGTGGCTGAAGCTTTGCGGGCTCGAAGCGTCGCCGCAGAATATCAGCCTGACCAACGGCGCCACCGCCGGCATGACGGTGGCGCTGATGAGCGTGGCGCCGCCCGGCTCGACCGTCGCTACGGAGGCGATCGGCCACCACACGCTGGTGCCGCTTGCCCGCTATCTCGGCTTCAACCTCGAGGGCTTGCCGATCGACGGCAACGGGCTGATCCCCGAAGCGCTCGACGAGGCTTGCCGGCTGTCGGACATCCGCGCCGTGTTCGTCCAGCCATCGGTGATCAACCCGACGGCGACGTTGATGGACGCCACCCGCCGCGAGCAGATAGCCGCCGTTGCCCGCAAGCATGACATCGCGATCATCGAGAACGACGTGCTCGGGCCGCTGGTTGAAGGCCGGCCGGCCGCGGTTGCCGCCTTTGCGCCGGAGCGCACACTCTACGTCACCTCCTTCACCAAGATCACCGTGCCTGGCCTGCGCATCGGCTATCTCGCGGTGCCGGACCGCTACGTCGCCGCCGTCGCCAACCGCCACCTCGTCTCGAACTGGATGGCGACGCCGATGGTGGCGGAGATCGCGACGCGCTGGGTGACCGATGGCACGGCGATGGAACTGGTCAACTGGCAGCGCCAGGCGTTGAAGCGGCGCCAGGAGATTGCCGCCGAAATGCTGGCGGGCGTCGATTATCGCGTCCACCGTGACGGGCTGCATCTGTGGCTCGAACTGCCGGGCGACCGCGCCGAGGAGAGTTTTGTTTCGCAGGCGCGGCTGCGCGGGGTGGCGATCGCGCCGGGCACCTCGTTCCGCATCGCCGACACGCCCTGGCATCCGGCCGTGCGCATCTCGCTCGGATCGACCACAGAGGGGGAACTGCGCGCGGGCCTGAGCGTTGTCGCCAAGCTGCTGCTCGGCGATCCGGAGCATCTCCTGCTCGCCATCTGATGCACAAAGGCAGCTCAGATTGCCCTGAAATTGTGCTGCGCCGGAAATATTGTCATGATATTATTTTACCAATTGACATGATTTGACGCGTTTCGCATCGTTAAGGGCATAGGCTTCTCCAGAACGGGGAAATGGATTGCCCGCGCCCATCATCAAGGTTGATGCGATTTCGAAGAGCTTCGGCGCCTTCAAGGTGCTGGACGGCTTGTCGATGCAGGTCATGCCAGGCGAGAAGCTGGCGCTGATCGGCCCGTCCGGCTCCGGCAAGACGACGATCCTGCGCATCCTGATGACGCTGGAGAAGATCGACGGCGGCCACATCCAGGTCGACGGCGAGCAGCTCTACCACATGGAACGCAACGGTCAGTTGGTGCCGGCCGACGAGCGGCACCTGGCCAGGATGCGCCAGAAGATCGGCATGGTCTTCCAGCTCTTCAATCTCTTCCCGCACAAATGCGTCATGGACAATGTAACGCTCGCGCCAATGCTGACCAAGGGCGTCGCCCGCGCCGCCGCCGAAAAGCGGGCGATGGAGCTGCTCGACATGGTGGGCCTCGCCGACAAGGCGAAAGCGATGCCGGCGCAGCTTTCCGGCGGCCAGAAGCAGCGCGTCGCGATCGCCCGGGCGCTGGCGCTGTCGCCCAAGATCATGCTGTTCGACGAGGTCACCTCGGCGCTCGACCCTGAGCTCGTCGAGGAGGTGCTCAACGTCATGCGCAAGCTCGCCGCCGAGACCGACATGACCATGCTTCTGGTCACCCATGAGATGGTCTTCGCCCACGATTTCGCCGACCGCGTGCTGTTCTTCGACCGCGGCCGAATCGTCGAGGAAGGCAAGCCCGATGAGATTTTCCGCCATCCCAAACAGGAAAGAACGCAGAGCTTCCTGAAGAAGATCATCGCGGCCGGACATCGCGTCTGACCGCAATGCAAACGAGCGACGTAGTCGTCTCGGGGCGACGAGGTCGTCCACGGGCGGCCAAAGGCCGTCCCGAGCCGAGCAAACCAAGAAGAGAAACAAGGAGTTGGGAACAATGAAGAAACTTGGCATTCTGGCTGGCGTCGCCGGCCTCGCAGTGAGCGCAATGCTGCTCGCCCCCGGTGCGCGTTCGGCCGACGACGCCAAGCTGGAGCAGCTCAAGCAACAGGGCTTTGCCCGCGTCGCCATTGCCAATGAGCCGCCCTATACGGCGGTGGCAGCGGACGGCAAGGTTTCGGGAGCGGCGCCTGACGTGGCACGCGAGATCTTCAAGCGCCTCGGCGTCAACGACATCGTCGCCTCGATCTCCGAATATGGCGCCATGATCCCGGGCCTGCAGGCGGGCCGCTTCGACGTCGTCACTGCCGGCCTGTTCATGAAGCCGGAACGTTGCGCGGCGGTCGTCTATTCCGAGCCGGTGCTTTGCGATGCCGAGGCGCTGCTGGTGAAGAAGGGCAATCCGAAAGGCTTCAAGAGCTATGAGGACATCGCCAAGGATGCGTCGGCGACCGTCGGCGCGCCTGGTGGCGGCACCGAGGAGAAGCTGGCGCTGAATGCCGGCGTGCCGCGCGATCGCGTCATCGTCGTGCCGGATGGCCAAAGCGGCCTGAAGATGGTGCAGGACGGCCGCATCGACGCCTATTCGCTGCCGGTGCTCTCGATCAACGACCTGGTCAAGAAGGCCAACGATCCGAACCTCGACGTCATCGCCCCGGTGGTCGGCGCTCCGGTCTATTGTGACGGCGCCGCCTTCAAGAAGGGCGACGAGGCGCTGCGCGATGCCTATGACGTCGAGCTCGCCAAGATGAAGAAGTCGGGCGAGTTCGCCAAGATCATCGAGCCCTACGGCTTCTCCGCCAAGGCGGCCATGTCGACGACGCGCGAGAAGCTCTGCGCGGCGAAGTAGCTCCCTCCCTTCTCCCCGTTCACGGGGGAGAAGGTGGCCCGAAGGGTCGGATGAGGGGCGGCGCCAAGTTCTGCAAGGCTGGCTCCGCCCTTCATCTGCCTGCCCGTCCTTCGCAGCAGCTGCGCTGCAGCTACGGAGGATAAACCGGCATCTTCTCCCGTTGAACGGGGAGAAGGACCCAAGAACGCAAACGTTGGAACCCTATGACCCAGTGGTCCGGCTATCTCGGCCTGATATTGCAGGGAGCGCTTGTCACCATCGAGCTGACGCTGATGGGGTCGGTGCTTGCGCTGATCATGGCCTTCCTTGCCGGCATGGGGCGCGTGTCGCGCTTCTTCATCGTGCGCGCGATCGCAACCGTCTATATCGAATTCTTCCGCGGCACCTCGATCTTCGTGCAGCTGTTCTGGGCCTATTTCGTGCTGCCTTTCGTCGGCCTGTCGCTGACGCCGCTGCAGGCGGGCGTGCTGGCGCTGGGCTTGAATGTCGGCGCCTATGCGGCGGAAGTGGTGCGCGGCGCCATCCTGTCGGTCGGCCGCGAGCAATACGAGGCCTGCACGGCGCTCAATCTCGGCCGCTGGCAAGGCATGCGCCACGTCATCCTGCCGCAGGCGCTGCTGGTCATGCTGCCGACTTTCGGCAACAACGCTATCGAGCTGCTCAAGGCGACCTCGGTCGTGTCGCTGATCTCGCTCGCCGACCTGACCTTCCAGGCGCAGGTGGTGCGTTCGCAGACCGGCAGCACGCTGATGCCGTTCCTGTCCGTGCTGATCATCTATTTCGCGCTCGCGCTGATCATCTCCTGGGGCGTGCGGACGCTGGAACGCCGCATGGCGCGCGGTCTCGACGGAGTGCGTGTCTGATGGACTGGGCCAAATAATGGACTGGGATTGGGATTTCGTCAGGCAGATCATGCCGGTGCTGCTCCAGGGCGTGAAGATCACCATCCTGGCGACGGTGCTCGGCTCGATCCTGGCGGCGATCGTCGGGCTTGGGATAGCGCTGGCGCGGCGCTCGGAGAACCGGCTGGTGTCGCGCAGCGTCGGCTGGTTCGCCGAATTCATCCGCGGCACACCGCTTTTGGTGCAGCTTTATTTCATCTTCTATGTGCTGCCCGATATCGGCATCCTTTTGCCGCCGCTGGTGGCGGGCGTCATCGGGCTTGGCCTGCACTACGGCACCTATACGGCCGAGGTCTACCGCGCCGGCATCGACAATGTGCCGCGCGGGCAGTGGGAAGCGGCCAAGGCTTGCAATCTCAACGGCCGCCACACCTGGACGCATATCATCCTGCCGCAGGCGATCCCACCGATGATCCCTGCCTTGGCCAACTACTTCATCGCCATGTTCAAGGAGACGCCGCTGCTTTCGGCGATCACCGTGCTCGAGCTGATGAACCAGGCCAAGAGCGTCGCCAACACCTATTACCGTTACATCGAACCGATGACGCTGGTCGGCGCCTTCTTCCTCGTCATCAGCCTCTGCTCGGTCGTGCTGTTGCGCTGGCTGGAGCACCGCTACGGCAGGATCGAAAGATGAAAGTCATGAAAGCATTGCCCGAAATCCGTCTCGAAACGGCGCGCCCCGCGCTGGACGCGCGCCCGCTGCAAAAGCGTGTCGGCCTGATCGCGCTCGCGACCGACCACACCAGCGAGGTCGACTTCCGCCGCATGGTGGCGAGCGAGCGCATCGGCGTCTATGTGGCGCGCATTCCCTACGCCAATCCGACGACGCCGGAGAATTTGCGCAAGATGCAGCCGTCGCTTTCGGCGGGCGCAGCGCTGATCCTGCCGCACGAGCCGCTCGATGCCATATGCTACTCGTGCACCTCGGCGTCGGTAGTGATCGGCGACGCCGAGATCGAGCAAGCGATCCAAGCGGCCAAGCCCGGCGTGCCCGTGGTCACGCCGCCGATGGCTGGTATGCGCGGCCTGAACGCTTTTGGGGTGAAGCGTATCAGCATCCTGACCCCCTACACCGTCGAGACCAGCCGGCCGATGGCGGCGTATTTCGCCGCGCACGGCTTCGACATCCAGAGTTTCACATGCCTCGGCTTCGAGGACGACCGCGAGATGGCGCGCATCACGCCGGGGGCCCTGGTCGAGATGGCGCGCAAGGTCATGCATCCGCAGGCTGATGCGCTGTTCGTCTCCTGCACCGCGCTGCGCGCCGCACTCGCGGTCCCCGGCATGGAAGAGGCGATCGGGCGTCCGGTCATCACCAGCAACCAGGCCAGCGCCTGGAACTGCCTGCGGCTTTGCGGCGACGACACGCCGCGTGCCGAGTTCGGCCGGCTGTGGACCAAGCCGCTGGCCGCGTAATCGAAATGTCCGTGATCGAATGACTGTTGAGCTTAAGCATATTCGCGCCGCGCGCGAACGCATTGCCGGCAAGGTCGAGCGCACAGCTACCGTGCTGTCGCAAAGCCTGTCGGATCGCACCGGCGGCCCGGTGTACCTCAAGCTGGAACACCACCAGACCACCGGCGCGTTCAAGCTGCGCGGCGCCTCCAATGCGATCGCAGCATTGAGCGCGGACGAGAAATCGCGCGGCGTCGTCGCGGCGTCGACCGGCAATCACGGCCGCGCGCTGGCGCATGCGGCGAAGCTTGAAGGCATCCGCGCGGTGATCTGCATGTCGAAGCTGGTGTCGGAAAACAAGCTCGACGCCATCCGTCGCCTCGGCGCGGATGTGCGCATCGTCGGCAACAGCCAGGATGACGCACAGCAGGAGGTCGACAGGCTGGTGGCGGAGGAAGGACTGGTCATGCTGCCGCCCTTCGACCATCCCGACATCATCGCCGGGCAAGGCACGCTCGGTCTGGAGATCATGGAGCAAGTGCCGGACGCCGCGGCGGTGTTGGTGCCGCTCTCCGGCGGCGGGCTGGCGGCGGGCGTTGCCGCGGCCATCAAGGGCGTGAGCCCGAATACAAAAGTCATCGGCATCTCGATGGCGCGGGGCGCAGCGATGAAAGCCAGCCTCGACGCCGGCCGGCCGGTGCAGGTCGAGGAACTGCCGACGCTGGCGGACTCCCTCGGCGGCGGCATCGGTCTCGACAACCAGCTGACCTTCGCCATGTGCCGGGACCTGCTCGACGATGTCGTGCTGCTCGCCGAGGACGAAATCGCCGCTGGCATCCGCCATGCCTATGGGCAGGAGCGCGAGATCGTCGAGGGCGCCGGCGCCGTCGGCATCGGCGCACTGCTTGCTGGCAAGCCCTCGACGAATGGCCCAACTGTCCTCATCCTCTCCGGCCGCAACATCGACATGGCTCTGCATCGTCGCATTGTCTGCGGCGAGGCGGCCACAGCAACGGAGCGCGTCGCATGAGCCGCATGACCATCCTCACAGAAGCCGAGCTACGCAAGATCGTGACGCTCGACCTGGACGCCGTCGCCTGCGTCGAGAATGCCTTCCGGGCGTTGGCCACAATGCCCGTAGCAATGCCGCCGATTTTGCGGCTCGACATTCACGAGCATCGCGGCGAGGTCGACGTGAAGTCGGCCTATGTGCCGGGCATAGACGGCTTCGCCGTCAAGATAAGCTCCGGCTTCTTCGACAATCCGAAGCTCGGCCTGCCGAGCGGCGGCGGCATGATGGTGCTGCTTTCGGCCAAGACCGGCGTGGTCGAGGCGCTGCTGCTTGACAATGGCTATCTGACCGATGTGCGAACCGCCGCTGCCGGCGCGGTCGCGGCCAAGCATCTGTCGCGCGAAGATTCCAAAATAGCGGCGATCTTCGGCGCCGGTTTGCAAGCCGGCCTGCAGTTGGAAGCGCTGCGGCTGGTGCGGCCGATCGAGGAAGCGCGCATCTGGGCGCGCGACGCGGCCAAAGCAGAGGCAGCCGCTGCCCGCCTGCGCGAGAAGCTGGGCATTGCCGTGCGAGCCGAACCCGATGCGGCGAACGCGGCTGCTGGCGCCGACATCATCGTCACCACCACGCCCTCGACTGAACCATTGATCAAGGCCGGCTTCATCTCCGCCGGCCAGCACATCACCGCCATGGGTTCGGACGCCGAGCACAAGAACGAGATCGCGCCGGCGATCCTGCGCATGGCCGACCTCTATGTCGCCGACAGCGCCAAGCAGACGCGACGCCTGGGCGAACTTCACCACGCCATCGACGCCGGCGTGATGGCGGCCGACGCCGAGGTCACCGAACTCGGCCAGATCATCGCCGGCGAGAAGCACGGCCGGCGCTCCACCAGCGACATCACCATCGCCGACCTTACCGGCACTGGCGTGCAGGACACCGCGATCGCCACGCTCGCGCGAGACCGCGCGCGGGCAGCGAAGGCCGGAACCACTTTTGAAAGCTGATGCTGGCCGCAAGGCCCAACAAACGAGGACCAAGAAAATGCAGCCAAACCTGAAATTCTCGCGGAGCGAATTTGCCGATCGCCTCGCCAAGACGCGGAAAGCCATGGAGGCCAAGGGGGTCGATCTGCTGATCGTCAGCGATCCCTCCAACATGGCCTGGCTGACGGGTTACGACGGCTGGTCCTTCTACGTGCATCAGGCGGTCATCGTGCCGCCTTCGGGCGAGCCGGTCTGGTACGGCCGCGGCCAGGACGCCAACGGCGCCAAGCGAACCGCCTATCTCGCGCATGACAACATCATCGGCTACGCCGACCACTATGTGCAGTCGACCGAGCGGCATCCGATGGATTACCTCGCCAGCGTGCTGGCGGAGCGCGGCTGGGACAAGCTCGCCATCGGCGTCGAGATGGACAATTACTGGTTCTCGGCCGCTGCCTTCGCATCGCTGCAGAAGCACCTGCCCAACGCCCGCTTTGCCGATGCGACCGCGCTGGTCAACTGGCAGCGCGCGGTGAAAAGCCCGACCGAGATCGAATACATGCGCAACGCCGCCCGCATCGTCGAGGCGATGCACCAGCGGATCGTCGACAGAATAGAGGTCGGCATGCGCAAATGCGACCTGGTCGCCGAGATCTACGATGCCGGCACGCGCGGCGTCGCCGGCATCGGGGGCGATTATCCGGCGATCGTGCCGCTGCTGCCGTCGGGCGCCGATGCCTCCGCGCCGCATCTCACCTGGGACGACAAGCCGATGAAGGTCAATGAAGGCACGTTCTTCGAGATCGCCGGCTGCTACAACCGCTATCATTGCCCGCTGTCGCGCACTGTCTTCCTCGGCAAGCCGACACAGGCCTTCCTCGACGCCGAGAAGGCGACGCTTGAGGGCATGGAGGCCGGCCTCGCCGCCGCCAAGCCCGGCAACACCTGCGAGGACATCGCCAACGCCTTCTTCGCCGTCCTGAAGAAATACGGCATCGTCAAGGACAACCGCACCGGCTACCCGATCGGCATTTCCTATCCGCCGGACTGGGGCGAGCGCACGATGAGCCTGCGCCCCGGCGACCGCACCGAGCTCAAGCCCGGCATGACCTTCCATTTCATGACGGGGCTGTGGCTGGAGACGATGGGGCTGGAGATAACCGAGTCGATCCTGATCACCGACACCGGCGTCGAATGCCTGGCCAATGTGCCGCGCAAGCTCTTCGTGAAGGACTGAGGCCGATGTCCGCTTTGCGTCCGTCGCCGATCGCGGCGACCGTCGACTTCGAGCGCGACGGCGTCCAGCACGGCTTCCTGCGCCTGCCTTACAGCCGCGACGATTCCGCCTGGGGATCGGTAATGATCCCTGTCTGCGTCGTGCGCAACGGCAAGGGCCCGACGGCGCTGCTCACCGGCGGCAATCACGGCGACGAGTATGAAGGGCCGCTAGCGCTCTACGAGCTCGCCCGCACGCTCGATCCGAAAAACGTCTCCGGCACGGTCATCATCGTGCCGGCGATGAACTATCCGGCCTTCCGCGCCGGCACGCGCACCTCGCCGATCGACAAGGGCAACATGAACCGCGCCTTCCCCGGCCGCCCGGACGGCACGGTGACGGAGAAGATCGCCGACTATTTCCAGCGCGAGCTGCTTCCGCGCGCGGACATCGTGTTCGACTTCCATTCCGGCGGAAAGACGCTGGACTTCGTGCCATTCTGCGCGGCCCACACATTGCCGGACAAGGCGCAGGAGGCGAAAGCTTTCGCAGCCGTCGAGGCCTTCTCGGCGCCGTTCTCGATGCGCATGACCGAGATCGACGCGGTCGGCATGTATGACACGGCCGCCGAGGAGATGGGCAAGGTCTTCGTCACCACCGAGCTCGGCGGCGGCGGAACCTCGCGGGCCGAGACGGTGCGCATCGCCCGGCGCGGCATCTTCAACGTGCTGCGACATGCCGGCATCATCGATGGTGCGGTCGAGAAGACTCGAACAAAATGGCTGGACATGCCGTCGGGCGATTGCTTCGCCTTCGCCGAAGATGACGGCATGATCGAGACGATGATCGATCTCGGCGAGCCCGTAAAGGATGGCCAGGTTGTCGCGCGTATCCATCCGGTCGGACGTACCGGCCAGGCGCCGCAGGAGATCAAGGCGAGGATGTCGGGGCTGCTTGCCGCGCGCCACTTCCCCGGCCTGGTCAAGGCGGGCGACTGCGTCTCGGTGCTCGGCGTGGCCGTTCAGGGATAGTCCCGGCGGCCAGCCTACTGTACCACGCGCTTCTCGAGCTTGCGGGCAAGCGTGCGCCGGTGCAGGCCTAGCCGGCGCGCGGTCTCGGAGATGTTGAAGCCGGTCTCGACCAGCGTTTCGTGGATACGCTCCCATTCGAGATTCTTGATCGAGGTGGGGCGGCTGGTGAGCGGCACCGAAACGTCGCCCTCGGCGCGGCCGAAGGCGGCTTCGATGTCATCGGTGTTGGCGGGCTTGGCCAGATAGTGGCAGGCGCCAAGCTTGATCGCCTCGACCGCCGTGGCGATGCTGGCAAAGCCCGTCAGCACCACGATCCGCATCGACGGATTGCGGGCGCTGAGCAGCTTGACGCATTCGAGCCCCGATCCCGCTCCGAGCTTGAGGTCGACGACGGCGTAGGTCGGCACGGCCGTTTCCAGCGCGACCAGCAGCGCCTCGCGGTCGTGGCAGACCACGACGTCGTAATCGCGCTTCTCGAAGGAGCGCTTGAGCGTCCGCGCGAACGTCGCGTCGTCCTCCACGACAAACAAGGATCGATCAGATGTCACGATCGTCTCCATCGGTCAGCGCCGCCAGCGGCAGCGAAAGGGTAACGCGAGCGCCTTCGGCCAGGTTGCGCGCCGAAACGTCGCCGCCGAGCTTGCGCACCACGTTGAACACCAGGAAGAGGCCAAGACCGCCGCCTGGCCGCCCCTTGCTCGACATATAGGGCTGGCCGAGCCCGGCCAGAATATCCTTGTCGAAACCCGGTCCGCGATCCCTGACGGTGAGCACCAGCCTCTCGTCCTGCCGCTCGGCGGTGATGCCGACCCAATCGTGCGATGCTTCCTGGGCATTGTCGAGCACGTTGAAGATCACCTGCTTCAGCGCCGTGTCGGACACGATCTGCTCGTCCGGTTCGAAACCGTTGCTGTAATCCAGCTTGAACGGCTGGCGGCTGACGCGCCACTCCTGGACGAGATCGTCGAGGAAGCTGCGGATCGTGGTGCGGATCGTGCCTTCGCCCCGCGCCTGGCCGGAGGACATGAGGATGCCCGTGACGATGCTTTTGCAGCGCTCGATCTGCGCCTGCATCTCGGCCACGTCCTCGGAAAGCTCGCGGTTGCGCTTGACGCCCTGCATCTGGCGCCAGTCGGATAGGATGACCGATATGGTCGAGAGCGGCGTGCCCAGCTCATGAGCGGCACCCGAGGCCAGCAGACCCATGCGCACGATGTGGTCTTCCTCGGCCGAACGCTGGCGCAGGTCCGCGAGATAGGCATCGCGTTCGCGCAGGTTGCGGTCGATGCGCGTCATGAAGATCACGATCAGGCCGGCCGCCAGCACGAAGCAGATGAACATGCCGCGCAAATGCAGCGCCAGGAGGTCGCTGCCGCCATGATGCGGGATCGCGATCGGCTGGAAGACGAAGATGAGGAAGACGAAACAGGCCGAGGCGGCCACCACCAGGATCCAGGTCGACCATGGCGCCAGCAGCGCGGCGCCAAGCGTGATCTGCAGCAAATAGAGCGACACGAAAGGATTCGAGGCGCCGCCGCTCAGGTAGAGCTGCGTCGTCAGCGCCGCCATGTCGAAGATCAGCGCAACGAAGAGCTGCGCGTTGGAGATGCGGCGATTGCCGCGCAGGGCGAGCAGGCTGAAGATGTTGAGCCCGACCAGGAAAAGCACGACGCCGGCCATCTCGGTGAGCGGCAGCGGGATGGCGAACCAGTATTGCGTCACCAGGATGGTCAGCACCTGCCCCGCCACCGCCAGCCAGCGCAACTGGATGAGGAGCAGCAGGTTCTTCCTGTTCGTCACGTCGGAATTCGAGGCGGCGCCGCCCCGGCCGGCAAGAGGACCCGCCGGGATCGGCTTGCCGTGATGAAGCACCGGGATCGAGATGTTCATCTTGCCGCGTCCCGCTTCCGGCGTCCGACGAAGATCGGCCTGCCCAGCGCCATCGCCAGCATCGCTGCCAGCGCGAACCAGGTCAAAGCGTAGACGAGATGGCTGTTGCGGAAGGTGACGACGGTCAGGCCGCCGCGGGGCCAACCAGCCGCCCCGGACGCCTCGGCATCGATGAAGTAGGGCGCAACTTCCGCCAGTCCGCGCGCCTTGGCGATTGCCGCGACGTCGCGCGAATACCAGCGATTGGCCGCGGGATCGTTGCTGCGCAGGAAACCGCCGCGCGGTTCGCTGATGCGCAGCAGCCCGTCGACCGTCGCCGTCGCGGCGAAACCGGCATTCTCCCGCTCGAACTCCGCCTTGCGCTCCTGCGGAACGAAGCCGCGGTTGACAAGGACCGTGAAACCACGGTCGTCGCGCATCGGCGTGAGCACCCAATAGCCGCCGCCGAGCTCGGTCACCGCCTGCACCAGCGTGTTGGCGCCGCCCTCAAAGCGCCCGGTCAACCGCACATGGCGATATTCGTAATCGGAGGCGCTCAACCCGCTCCAGTCCTGCGGGCCGGGCGCATCGACGACGGGAGCATGGATGCGCTGGTCGACGCGGGCGATCAGGTCGAGCTTCCAGACCCGCCTTTCCAGCTGCCAGATGCCGAGCCCAAGAAACACCAGGACGCCCAGAAGCACAGCCAGCACAGCCACGAATCGCGACGCGGAGCCCTTCGAGGTGGCATGAGAACCCGCCCGGCCGATCATGTCTTCTACCTCGACCTTGACCCTCCCCGCGCCCGAAACAGGGCTCATGGCATCTCCCGCATCTCGTGGAGCCCAGGCATCATGTTGGCGTTGAGGTGGTACATCACCCAGAGCGAGCCGCTCAGCACGATGACGACGAGGATCACCGTGAAGATGAGCGCCAGCATCGACCATCCGCCTTCCGAGGCGGGGTTCATGTGCAGGAAGAACACCATGTGCACCACGATCTGCACCACCGCGAAGGCCATGATGATGATGGCGGTCGCCTGCTTGTTGTCGATGGCGCCGCTCATGACCATCCAGAATGGGATGGCGGTGAGGATCACCGACAGGAAGAAGCCGATCAGGTAGCCCTTCAGCGATCCGTGCGCGGCGCCGCTATGCGTGTGGTCGTGACCGGCATGATCATGAGCGCTCATCGCAACGTCCCCATCAGATAGACGAAGGTGAAGACGCCAATCCAGACGACGTCGAGGAAGTGCCAGAACATCGAGAGGCACATCAGCCGGCGGCGGTTGGCCTCGATAAGGCCGTATCGCGCCACCTGCACCATCAGCGTCAGCATCCAGACGATGCCGAAGGTGACGTGCAGGCCGTGCGTGCCGACCAGTGTGAAGAAGGACGACAGGAAGGCGCTGCGCTGCGGCGTCGCGCCCTCATGGATCATGTGCGCGAATTCGTAGAGCTCGATGGACAGGAACGCCAGGCCGAACAGCATGGTCACCGCGAGCCAGGCTTGCGTCGCGCCGACGCGGCCCTTGCCCATGGTCAGCATGGCAAAGCCATAGGTGATCGAGGAGAGCAGCAGCATGGTGGTGTTGACCGCCACCAGGCCGAGGTCGAACAGGTCCTTCGGCGCCGGACCCGCCGCGTAATTGCCGCCGAGCACGCCAAAGGCCGCGAACAGCATGGCGAAGATCAGGCAGTCGCTCATCAGATAGAGCCAGAAGCCGAGCATGGTGCTGCCGCCTTCGGCGTGCGCATGCTCTTCTTCCAGGTGAAAGACCGGTTCGGCGCCGGCCGTGATCGCCGTCGATGTCATGCTCAAGCCCTGGCCCCCTCGGCGGCGAGAAGCGTCGTCCTCGCCTCTTCCGTTTGCGCGACCTCAGCCGCCGGGATGTCGAAGTCGCGGTGGTAGTTGAAGGTGTGGCCGATCGCGGTGGCGATCAGGCAGACAAAGCTCAGCGCCGCCAGCCACCACATGTACCAGATCAGGCCGAAGCCGAGCGCGACGCTGAAGACAGCGAGGATGACTCCGGTGCCGGTGTTCTTCGGCATATGGATCGGCTTGAAGCCGGAGAGCGGACGCCGGTAGCCGGCCTTCTTCATGTCCCACCAGGCATCGTTGTCGCGGATGACCGGCGTGAAGGCGAAATTGTAGGCCGGCGGCGGCGAGGAGGTCGACCATTCGAGCGTGCGTCCGTCCCAGGGATCGCCGGTGACGTCGACCAGTTCCGCGCGCTTGCGGATCGAGACGAAGATCTGCACCAGGAAGGCGGCGATGCCGCAGGCGATCAGCACCGCGCCGAAGGCGGCGATGACGAACCAGATCTGCAGCGAGGGATCGTCGAAGACGCGCATGCGGCGCGTCACGCCCATCAGGCCGAGGATGTAGAGCGGCATGAAGGCGAACCAGAAGCCGAGCACCCAGCACCAGAACGAGACCTTGCCCCAGAACGGATCGAGCTTGAAGCCGAAGGCCTTGGGCCACCAGTAGGCGATGCCGGCGAACAGGCCGAACAGCACGCCGCCGATGATGACGTTATGGAAATGCGCGATCAGGAACAGGCTGTTGTGCAGCACGAAGTCGGCCGGCGGAACGGCAAGCAGAACGCCGGTCATGCCGCCGACGACGAAGGTGAGCATGAAGGCCACCGTCCACATCATCGGCAGTTCGAAGCGGATGCGGCCGCGGTACATGGTGAAAAGCCAGTTGAATATCTTCGCCCCGGTCGGGATCGAGATGATCATCGTGGTGATGCCGAAGAAGGAATTGACGCTGGCGCCGGAACCCATGGTGAAGAAGTGGTGCAGCCAGACCAGATAGGACAGGATGGTGATGACCACCGTGGCGTAGACCATGGAGGTGTAGCCGAACAGGCGCTTGCCGGAGAAGGTCGAGGTGACCTCGGAGAAGACGCCGAACAGCGGCAGGATGAGGATGTAGACCTCCGGGTGACCCCATATCCAGATGAGGTTCACATACATCATCGGGTTGCCGCCGAAGTCGTTGGTGAAGAAGTTGGTGCCGACATAGCGGTCGAGCGCGAGCAGCGTCAGCACCGCCGTCAGCACCGGGAAGGAGGCCACGATCAGCACGTTGGTGCAGAGTGACGTCCAGGTGAAGACGGGCATGCGCATCATCGTCATGCCGGGCGCGCGCATCTTGATGATGGTGCAGATCAGGTTGATGCCGGACAGCGTCGTGCCGACGCCCGCCACCTGCAGCGCCCAGATGTAATAATCGACGCCGACGTCCGGACTGTAGCCGATGCCGGAGAGCGGCGGATAGGCGAGCCAGCCGGTGCGGGCGAACTCGCCGACGAACAGCGAGGCCATGACCAGGATGGCGCCGCCGACCGTCATCCAGAAGCTGAAATTGTTGAGAAACGGGAAGGAGACGTCGCGCGCGCCGATCTGCAGCGGCACGACGAAGTTCATCAGCCCTGTGACGAAAGGCATCGCCACGAAGAAGATCATGATCACACCGTGCGCGGTGAAGATCTGGTCGTAGTGATGGGCGTTGAGATAGCCCTCGGAGCCGTTGAAGGCGATCGCCTGCTGCAGGCGCATCATGATGGCGTCGGAGAAGCCGCGCAGCAGCATGACGAGGCCGAGCACCATGTACATGATGCCGATCTTCTTGTGGTCGACGCTGGTGAACCACTCGCGCCACAGATAGCCCCAAAGCTTGAAGTAAGTGACGACGCCGAGAAGGGCGAGGCCGCCGAGCGCCACAGCGATAAAGGTGGCGACGACGATCGGCTCGTGCAGCGGCAACGACTCCAGAGTGAGGCGGCCGAAGATGAATTTGGTCAGCGTCTCAGGCATCCGCGATTCCTCACAATTCGAAGCGCAGCAGGCCGAGCGACGGCGTCCTGGCGTCGGCGCGGCGGCTGCCTGTCCCTGGGCTCAGCAGCCCTGCCCCTCGCAGCGGGGAAAGGTCGCGCAACGGCCAGTATTTCGCGTCGGCATCGCGGGCCGCGCGCGAGGCGGCGGCCGCTTCCTCGGCCGTGCAGATGCTTGCGACATAGGACGGGTCGCTGCCGAACACGGCGCCGCGCCGGGCAAGCTTGTCATATTGCAGCGGCAAGGTGTTGCGCACGCCGGCCAACCCCAGACCACCCTTGGCGTCGATCGACATCATCTCGTTCATGCACATCTTGCCGCGCTCGACGCACAGGTTGAGGATGGCGCCGAAGAGGTCGGGATCGACGGAGGCATAGTGGCGGACCGGCTCATTCTCGCTCGGGCGCTCGAGCTCGAGATAGGTGTCGCGGGTCAGAGCCGCCGGCGCGCTCCTGGTCTGCGCCACCCACTGGTCGAACGCTTCCTGGGAGAGGCCATTGAAAGCAAAGTGCATGCCCGAGAAGCCGGCGCCGCTGTAATTGGCCGAAAAGCCCTTGTAGCTGCCCGGACGGTTGATGACGGCATGCAGTTTCGTCTCCATGGCGGGCATGGCGTAGATCTGCCCGGCAAGGGCGGGAATGTAGAAGGAGTTCATCACCGTGGAGGAAGTGATGCGGAAATCGATCGGCTGATTGACCGGCGCGGCCAGTTCGTTGACGGAGGCGATGCCGTAGTCCGGATAGATGAAGAGCCATTTCCAGTCGAGCGCGACGACGTCGACCCTGAGCGGCTTGTGGATCTGCGTGACCGGCTGTCCGGGCTCGATCCGGTCGATGCGCCGATAAGGGTCGAGCAGGTGCGTACCGAGCCAGGTGAGCGCGCCGAGGCAGATGATGACGAGCAGGGGAGCGGCCCAGATCACCAGCTCGAGCTTGGTCGAATGGTCCCAGTCTGGCGTGTAGGTCGCCGTGGTGCTGGATTGCCGGTAGCGCCAGGCAAACAGCACCGTCAGCGCCATCACGGGCACGATGATGAGCAGCATCAGCAGCGTCGAGACGACCAGCAGGTCGCGCTGTTGCACCGCGACATCTCCCGCCGGCGACAGCACGACGAGGTCGCAGCCGCTGAGCAGCAGGGGAAACAGAAGCAAGGCTCCGGATCGTTTCATCAGACGTTGACCTCGATGACCCGGTGCAGCAGGGTTTTCATGTTGCAATGCGGTATCGACCAAGGGCTAACGCTGGCGGGGTTGCAACGACATTGGACAATTTGTCCAATGCCCAGTCGGCGCGGCTTTGGCGAAAGTGTGCAACGCACAATGGGACAACGGCAATTGCGTCCCGCACTCCCCTGGCAGCTCAGTGGCGACGGATAAGATGGCTCAGACTTCGACTGCCGAAACTGACAGCAAGCTGATCGGCTCGCATCACGGCCAGGTCAGCGCGGGCGATATCGCGGTCGGCGTGATCATCGGCCGGACGTCGGAGTTCTTTGATTTCTTCGTCTATGCGATCGCTTCCGTCATCGTGTTCCCCAAGCTGGTGTTCCCGACCCTCGACCCGCTGGTCGGAACGCTTTATTCCTTCGCCATCTTCGCGCTGGCCTTCATCGCGCGCCCGTTCGGCACGGTGCTGTTCATGGCGATCGACCGCGCCTATGGCCGCGGCGCCAAGCTGACGATCGCGCTGTTCCTGCTCGGCACCTCAACCGTCGCCATGGCGTTCCTGCCCTCTTATGAAGATGTCGGCGCGGTCGCCGCCTGGCTGCTGGGCCTTACCCGGTTCCTGCAGGGCCTGGCGCTCGGCGGGACATGGGACGGACTGCCCTCGCTCCTGGCGCTGAATGCGCCGCAAAACCGGCGCGGCATCTATGCGATGATCCCGCAGCTCGGCGCACCGATCGGCCTCATTGTCGCAAGCTCGCTGTTTGCCTTCTTCGTCGCCAATCTTTCGGCCGACGACTTCTTCTCCTGGGGATGGCGCTATCCCTTCTTCGTCGCCTTCGCCATCAATGTTGTGGCGCTGTTCGCCCGGCTGCGCATCGTGGTGACGCCCGAATTCTCGAAACTCTACGAAAGCGGCGACCTGCAGCCGACGCGCATCAGGGACATGGTCGGCACCGAAGGCCGCAATGTCGTCATCGGCGCCTTCGCGCCGTTGGCAAGCTTCGCGCTGTTCCACATGGTGACGGTGTTTCCGCTGTCCTGGGTGTTCCTGTTCACCAATGAGGGGCCGGAGCGCTTTCTGGTGATCGAGGCGGTGAGTGCGCTGTTCGGCATTGCGGCAATCGTCGCATCCGGCCCACTCGCCGATCGCGTCGGACGCCGCGCTTTGCTCGGCGGCGGCGCTGTCGCCATCGCCGCATTCAGCGGCTTTGCCCCGCAGCTTCTCAATGGCGGCACCGTCGGCGAGACGGTGTTCATGGTGCTGGGCTTCATCCTTTTGGGCTTGAGCTTCGGACAATCCTCGGGCGTCGTGGCGTCGAGCTTCTCGCGCCGGCACCGTTATACCGGCTCGGCCGTGACGTCGGACCTTGCCTGGATGTTCGGCGCCGGCTTCGCGCCGCTCGCCGCGCTGCTCCTGGCCGGCAATTTCGGCCTCATCGCGGCCGGCGCCTACCTGCTTTCGGGCGCCGCCTGCACGCTGATCGCGCTCTGGATCGACAGGCAAGCGTCAACACCCGACCGCCAGTAGCTCGTCGCAGGAGCTCGATCAGACCTGGTAGAAATCCCGGTACCATTCCACGAAGCGCTGGACGCCGACCTCGATCGGGATCCTGGGCTTGAAGCCTATCACCTCTTCAAGCGAGGTGACGTCGGCATAGGTCGCAAGCACGTCGCCCGGCTGCAGCGGCATCAGGTTGCGGATCGCCTTGCGCCCAAGCGCGTCTTCCAGCACCTCGATCAGCCGGTTGAGCTCGACGGGCGAGCTGTCGCCGATGTTGTGGATCCTGAATGGCGCGGTGCTGGTCGCGGGATCCGGTGCTGCGCTTGTCCAATCGGGGTTGGGCGTCGCGGGATGCTGCATGACACGGATCACCCCCTCGACGATGTCGTCGATGTAGGTGAAGTCCCGCTGCATGTTGCCGTGGTTGAAAACGTCGATCGGCTGGCCGGCGAGGATGGCCTTGGTGAAGATGAACAAGGCCATGTCGGGCCGTCCCCATGGACCGTAGACGGTGAAGAAGCGCAGGCCCGTCGTCGGCAGCCCGAAAAGATGGCTGTAGGTGTGGGCCATCAGCTCGTTTGCTTTCTTGCTGGCGGCATAGAGGCTGAGGGGATGGTCGGCGGAATCATGCACCGAGAACGGCATGCGCGTGCTGCCGCCATAGATCGAGCTCGACGACGCATAGACGAGATGGCCGACCGAGGCCTGCCGGCATCCTTCCAGGATGTTGAGGAAGCCGTTGAGATTGCTTTGCACATAGACATGCGGATTGACCAGCGAGTAGCGGACGCCCGCCTGGGCGGCGAGGTTGACGACGATCTCCGGCGCGACCGACGCAAAGACCCCCGAGATGCCATCGCGGTCGGCGAGATCGGCGTGCTCGAAGCGAAAATTCGGGAACGCCTTCAGCCGCTCGAGCCGCGCCTGCTTCAGCGCGACGTCGTAATACTCGCTCATGGAATCGAGGCCGACGACCTGCCGGCCTTCGGCAAGCAGCCTGTGGCAAAGGTGAAAACCTATGAAACCGGCTGCGCCGGTGATCAGGATCGGCCTGCTCGACGTCATGCACACCCCTAACGCTGCAGCCTCAGGCCGGTCGAGAACTTGCGCCTTTTATGGCAGACCGGCGACGAATTCAACGATACGCTTTCTTCCACCGCTCCAATGCAATCCCGGCCACTAGGGCGGCAGTGAGGCCAAAGGCTGGAGCACCGCGCTCCATCGCTCCGGGACGAAGGCCGCCTCGTATATGGTTTCAATCAGGTCGATCATGGCCGCCTTAGGGAACGATGCGGGCCGGAGGGCCCAGAAGGCCACCAGTATCCGACAGCGCAAATGCGATCTCAAGCCAATGCTTATATGCGAGCGCGGTCAGGGAACGGACCGGTCAAGGTGGAATGAGATTTTGCGCATTGGCGCCATTGAGGATTTGGTTTTCTTGGTAATCCTCCTTCGGTGGGGCAAACTGCCAGCGGGCTGTCAGGAGGAGAAATGAGAGCACGCGCGGCGACGGTCGGCGACCTGGAAGATGTGTTCCGTGGCCTGTCCAAGCGAATGTCGGACGAATATGTGGCGGCCGGCAAGGACAGCAAAAGCGCCTATGACAATCTGATGATGAACCTGAAGGAAGGCCGGGCGCATGCGCTCGCTCAGGACGACAGGACGGTGGCGATCATCGCCTGGCATGAGCACGCGGACGCCGCAGATACGCTCTTTGCCGCGCGGGAGGATTTCTTCAACGCCGCGACGGTCCGCTTCTGCAAGCGCCACATCCGCCATGTCCAGGCGCTTGCCGGCAACCTTCCCATACATTCGCGCAGCTGGCTGGACAGGCCCGACGTCGCGAAATGGTTCCGCGTGATCGGCTATATCGACCGCGGGCGAGAGAACGGCGCCACCCTGTTCGAGCTGCCGCCAGCCGCCAACAGCTGAGGCGACCCACGGATCGCCTCCAGATTTGTCGCGCGCCGCCTTCTTGGCGGCTGCGCCCCGTGCCGCCCATGATTTCAGTTGTCACCGGCTCACGAGCCGAACCAACGCGACCGTCGACTCGAGCCGAACTTTTCCTTGTCGGCGCGTAGCGCCACCGAGGGCTCATGGTAGTTGCCGGTTGGCGCAGGGCCCGAAAAGAAATCGACCTCGACCTTGCCGATGCGGCCGCCGCCGAATTCGATGTAGCAGGTGCCGAAGCCGTCATAGAGCGTGCCGTTTCCGCTGCCACGCAGCTTGGCGATGAGTGCTGAGGCGACGGCGCGCGCGGCACCTTCGGCGAACACGCCGGCCTTCGGCGTCCCGGTGTTGGCGCCGTCACCGACCGCGTAGACATTCCGGTACTTCGTTTCGAGCGTACGCGGGTTGACCGGGATCCAGCCGTTCTCCGACATGCCGCTTTCCAGCACGACCGGCGGCACGCGATGTTTGGGCACGCCTAGGAAAAGGTCGAACGGCATTTCGGTGCCGTCGTCGAGCATTGCCATGTTTCGGGCATTGTCGACCGAGGCGACGCGACGGCTGGGGATGAACTTGATGCCGCGCTCGGCGAAAGCCGCAAGCAGCGCCTTCGAGGTATCGGGCGACGGCGGCACCGGGCTGCCGAGCGGCAGCACCAGCGATATCTCGCAGGCCTCGCGCACGCCCTTTCGCATCAGGTAGTCATGCAGCATCAGCACGCATTCGCTTGGGGCCGGCGGGCATTTGTAGGGCGCGCCGCAGACGCCGACCATCGCCCTGCCCTTCTTGAAGCTCGGCAGTACGTCGCGCAGCCGCTCCGCGCCGGCAACCGTGTAGAACTCGTTGGTGCCCGACAGCCCAGGCGTGGCGTCGAAATCATATTCAGCGCCAAGCGCGACAATCAGGTAATCGGCATCGTAGACACCGTCGTCGGTGGTGACCCGGCGCCTCTCCGCATCGATCGCGGTGATGGTGCGCTTCAGCAGTTTCACTCCGGGCTTGGCGTAGCGGTTGTAGGGCAAGCGGACCGCCTCCGCCGCCTTCAGGCCGAACATCACGTCGAGCTTCGAAAAGCCGAACACGAAGGCGTCGCTCTTGTCGATGAGCGTGACGTCGACGCCGTCGCCCATCGCCTCGGACAGCAGCGTCGTCAGTTCGAGGCCGCCAAAGCCTGCACCCAGGACGACGATGCGCGGTTTGTTAGCAGTGCTCATCTCGGTTCCCCACCTCTTGGCGCCATGCCGATGCGCCGGATTGATTTTGCTCACTGTCTTTCCGTTGTGTGGCGGCGAGGATGTGTCTCTCACGCCCTCGCCGCCGATGCCCGTCGCCTAAAACCTCGATGCCCGACCTGTCAGGTCAGCACAGGCTGCGGCACGATGCGGATATAGGGCTTCGGTTCCTTCCAGCCCTGCGGATAGAGCTGCTTTGCTTCATCGTTCGACACCGAACCCGCGATGATGACGTCGTCGCCGGGCTTCCAGTTGACCGGAGTCGCCAGGCGATGCTTGGCCGTCAGCTGGAGGGAGTCCACGACGCGCAGCACCTCGTCGAAGTTGCGGCCCGTCGTCATCGGGTAGGATATGACGAGCTTGATCTTCTTGTCGGGGCCGATGACGTAGACGTTGCGCACCGTCTGATTGTCCGCGGCGGTGCGACCGTCGGCGCTGTTGTCGGCCGAGGCCGGAAGCATGTCGTAGAGCTGCGAGACGGCGAGCGTCGGGTCGCCGATCATCGGGAAGTTCGGCGCCATGCCTTGCGTCTCGGCGATGTCCTTCGCCCAGCCGGCATGCTTCTCGACCGGGTCGACGGACAGGCCGATGACCTTGACGCCGCGCTTGTCGAACTCGGGCTTGAGGCGCGCCATGTATCCGAGCTCGGTGGTGCAGACCGGCGTGTAGTCCTTGGGATGCGAGAACAGGATGCCCCAGTCCTTGCCCAGCCACTCGTGGAAGGAGATCGGACCTTGCGTGGTGTCGGCGGTGAAGTCGGGGGCGATGTCTGCGATACGGAGTGACATGGTCATTTCCTTTCCGGTTGGAATTTGATTGCGCAGGCATATTAGGAAATCTATGTTCCGCCAGCGTTCCCCGACCACCGCCGGCTGGTGATGGCTTCGGCGCCGGCTCTCCTTCTTGCGGATGGTGCTTTGATGCGCGTTTCGATCCATCTGCTCGGCCGCTTCGCCGTCAGTGTCGACGGCCGGGCGATACCGGGGGGCGACTGGCGACGCGACCGCGCCGCCGCGCTGGTCAAGCTGCTGGCGCTGAAGCCCGCGCATCGCATGCACCGCGAGCAAGTGATGGAGACGTTCTGGCCCGACGCCGACCCGGAAGCGGCCGGCGGGAGCCTGCGCAAAGCCGTCCATTTCGCGCGCCGCGCGCTCGGCGCCCATGAACTCATCGAGATCGGCAACGACATCATCGCGCTTGCACCGGATGCGGAGCTCGACATCGATAGCGAAAACTTCGAGGCGGCCGCGAAAGCGGCGCTGCGAGGCGGCGACAAAAGCACTTTCGAACAGGCGGCCGACCTCTATGGCGGCAGGCTTTTGCCCGATGATCTTTTCGTCGAATGGCTCGACACTCCCCGCGCGCAGATACAGCAACGCTACAGCGACCTGTTGCGCGCCGGCGGCTTGTGGCAGCGGCTCATCGCGCTCGACCCGGCCGACGAGCAGGCACAATGCGCGCTGATGCAGGCCGCGCTCGATGCCGGCAACCGCGTCGAGGCAATCCGCCAGTTCAACCAGCTTCGCGACAATTTGCATGCCGAACTCGGCGTCGGGCCGAGCGCCGCGACCATCGCGCTCTACGAGAAGGCGCTGGCGCTCTCAGGCACGGAGACAGTCAGCCCCTCGGAGCGCATCCGCACCTCGCTCGCCTGGGGCTTGGTGCACCTGCAGAGCGGCGAGTTCGACAAGGCGAGCCAGATCGCGCGGCAGACACGCGATCTCGCGCTGGGCGCCAATTTGGCGCGCGAGGTCGGCGAGGCGAGCGCGCTGCTGGGACTTGCCTCGATGATGCAGGCGCGATGGCCGCAGCTGTTCCGGTCCGAATTCATCGAGTGGGTCCGCGCCAAGCCGGCCTTCGTGCAACATGTCTTCGATGGACATCTGTGCCTGTCCGAATTCTGTCTGTGCAGCGCCAAAGGCCATGCCGAAGTCGCGGGGCTGGCCGAGGAACTGCTCGCTGTCGCCGAGGAGGCGGAATCGAACGCCGGACGCGGTCTCGCCTGCCTGCTCCTCGGAGAGGCGGCGTTGTTTTCGGGCGAGCTCGACAAAGCCGAGCAATTCCTCACCGAGGCCGAGCGACTGCTCCTCGAGGCGGACGCGGTTGCCGGCCGCGTGCTGGCGATCGAGCGGTTGGCCGAGATCGCCCTGGAGCGCGGTCAGAAATGGCGAGCCAGCCGCCTGATCCAGCGCGGCCTCACCGATGCCGAGCGTTCCTGGCTTTCGCCGCATCTCATCATGCGCATGCAGGCGCTGGCGGTGCGGGCGGCATCGACGCCGAAAATGGTGGCCGAGGAGATCCTCGCCGGCGACAGGCTGTTGACGCCGGGCGCCTGCCAGCCATGCTCGATGGCGTTGCGCACCGCCTCGGCGATCGCGCTTGCCGAGTCAGGCGACCTGGAACAGGTCGAACGCCGCCTGAACGACGCCGAACGCATCGCCGGCATGTGGCAAGGCGGACCCTGGGCGGCCGCCCTTTGGGAAGCGCGGGGCGTGCAACGGCGGGCACAGGACAAGGAAGTGCGCGCGCTCGCCGCCTTCGAGGAGGCGGCCGGCCGCTACGAAGAGCTTGGGCGGCCCCGCGACCAGGCTCGATGCCTGGCGCGGATGGGAAGCCACGGCTGATCTTGCGCCGGAGGCCAATCGGCGAGATGGTAAGGCAGGCAGCCGGGGGCGCTGGCACGCCCGGATATGCATGGCTGCTGGAAATCGAGATGTCGCGCGCTTGCCTGGCCCTTGTTGCCCTGGTTGCCCTGATGGGACCGACAGAGGCGAGCGAGCGAGCGTCTCACCTGCTCGACGGCGACGAGCTGGCAACGACTTACTCGGGCGAATCCGACCTCGTGACCGCCTATACGACCGGAATGGCGCGCTATCGCCTGCTGCTCGCCGGAGTTGCCGGCACGGCCGACCTCGCCGCGCCTCTCGAACCTCTGGCTTTGCGGCCTGAATTCCAGCAGCGGACATGGCGCTCGGCGGATGGCAGCCTGCTGCAGGGCTTTGCCGGCAAGGGCGGCTTCCGGCTGACCACAGGCAACTGCCTGGGCCGCATCTGCGTGGCCAGCGAGTGCAGCGAGGCCGGCTGGCCGCTTTACGCCTGCAGCGACGGACGCAAGCGCAAGATGTCGGTCAAGAGCTTCGTGACGGCAACGTTCGACGGCATCCCCTACCGACGGCTGAGCGCGCCGCAGGAGTGAAATTGGCGACCCGAACCGGGCAATGGAGCCGCTTGCGCTGATCTCGCCAAGCGTGGCATCGGTTGCGGCGTTTTGAGAAAGTTCGAAGACAAAGACAAGTGGCACGCCAACCCGACCGACGATCAGCAACCCCAAAGGTCAGCCTCAGCCGAGCGCTCTCCAAGCTTGGCTTCTGCTCGCGCACGCAGGCCGAGCATCTGGTCGCGGAGGGGCGCGTGCAGGTAAACGGCAAGACGGTGCGCGATGCCTTGCTGCGCATCGATCCCGACCGTGACGGCATCACCGTCGACGGCGAGCGCATCGTTGCCGAGCGCAAGGTCTATCTGATGCTCAACAAGCCGCGCGGGCTGGTCACGACCCGCGATGACCCGGAACGCCGCGGCACCGTCTATGACTGCCTGGAAGGGCTCGACCTGCCCTTCGTATCGCCCGTCGGCCGCCTCGACAAGGCGAGCGAAGGCCTGCTTTTGATGAGCAACGACACGCGCTGGGCGAACGGTTTGCTCGACCCTGCCTCGCATGTCGCCAAGACCTATCATGTGCAGATCGCGGCCGCGCCCGACGAGGCGATGCTGGAGCGATTTCGCCAAGGAGCGGTCGTCGACGGCGAGTTGCTCGCCGCAAGCTCGATCGCGCTGTTGCGCAGCGGCGGGCGGACAGCTTGGCTGGAGATCGTGCTCGACGAGGGCCGCAACCGCCAGATCCGCAGGCTGCTCGGCGCTTTCGACATCGAGGTGCTGCGGCTGATCAGGGTGGCGATCGGCGGTCTGCAGCTGGGCGAACTTGCCAAGGGTCAGGCGCGGCACCTTACCGCCGAGGAGCTGGCGATACTTGTTGCTTAATGGGTGCGCCCCCGAACTTCGCCATCCACGGCGGAGCGGGAGCGAAGCGGACGCGCAGACCCGAGGATCCATGCCGTGACCTCGCGCACGGAGTAAAGACGGCGTAAGACAGGGATCGTTCTGGACCGCCGCAACGCGTATAGGTAACGGCATGGATTCTAGGGTCTGCGCCGCGTCGCTTCGCTCCTTGCTCCGCCCTAGAATGATGGGTGGACGGCCCCTTGCGGCATCGAATGTGCCAA
>NZ_JAVIIV010000037.1:0-37767 GCF_033977215.1 Mesorhizobium humile | reverse complement strand
TGGTACTTCGTCTCAAGACGCGGGAGAGTAGGTCGCTGCCAGGTCTGCTAAGCGCACGTTCACCTCAAATCCGGGATATCCGGGTCGAGACTAAATCTTCTCTCTACGATAAGGCCCGCCAAACGGGATCCCGGGCCGCGCAAGCGGCCCTTTCATTTGGCGCCCTTCTGAATACGGTAAGCTCAAACTTACCTCTAAGCTCGCAAGCAAACGCTTGCTCGTAGTCGCAAGCAAACGCTTGCTCGTAGGTGACGCGGGGTGGAGCAGCCCGGTAGCTCGTCAGGCTCATAACCTGAAGGTCACAGGTTCAAATCCTGTCCCCGCAACCACTTTCATCATAAATCTCTGGCCGTCTCGATCTGATCGAGGCGGCCTTATTGTTGGGCGGTCACGCGATCGCGGCGGTCCGCCATAGTTAGCTGCCTGCCGTTCAAACTCCAACTTTGGGAAAGGCTGGTCGCGGGAGAGCAAAGAAGAACTGAGCTTTGCGACTGACCGTCCAAAGACTCATTATTGCGACGATTCTCCGACAACCGGCGTCATGCGTTGGTGAAACGGTCGAGCACGTTGCGGGTGATCTGCTCGGTGAATCGGTCGCCGCGCTTGAGACCCATCACCCACTCGCATGTCGCGGCGGTCAGCACCTCGCCCTTGCCGCGCGTCATATGCACCATCATGCCGGCGCCGTATTTGTAGCGGGCGAGCCCTTCCGGCGTCACCTCGCCGGTGACGCATTTCACCAGGCCCTCATGGTCGCTGCTGCGGACGTAATAGCGGAAGCCTTCGCCGTCCGGCTCGTCCTCGGCAAGCACCGCCGGCGCCATGGCGAGGATCTCGAGCGTTTCCGGCTGGCCGTCGACCGGGACGGGGTAGGGCAGGCCATGCCTGAACGTGTAGTCGAGACCATCGACCTCGTAGGCGAAGATGCGCTCCTTGTCGCCGAAGATGTCGGCATAGTGCAGCCCGGTGCGGGCAAACACCCAGTGCTCCGGCCGGTAGACGGTGAACCCTTTCTGGCCGTGCGGCGCGAAGCCGCCCCAGGAGGCATAGAGCCCATGCAACCCGTTGACGCCGACCGTCGAGGCGCCAGGCCAGGCGACGTCCTTGTCTTCCCAGGCGGTTGAGAGCAGATGCGCCAAGTCGGTGCCGGCGACCGGATCGGCGTTGATGGCGTTGAACTTGTGGCAGATCTGGCGCTTGCCGTCGTCCTCCAGGCGGATCTGCCAGAGGAAGTTGGCGCCAAAGCGCGCAAGCCTGCCGCCGCGCTCGACATAGGCTTCGATCGCCAGCCGCATCTCGCGGGTCCAGTATTCGTCGTGGCCGACAATGGTCACGCACGGATAGGCATCGAGCAGTTCCGGCCTGTAGTGCAGGTCGGTCTGCGTGATCATATCGAGCTCGTAGCCTTCCTTCTCCGCCCACAGCACGAAATGGCGGTCGAACTGCGCCCAGCCGGCGGCGGCGTAATACTGGCCGAAGCCGTTGGCATAGGCCCATTCCTTCATCGGGTAGCGCGGCGCGTCGCCGAACTCCGGCAGCGGGTCGGCGCAGATGCGCGGCGCCCCGGGCGGCAACCAGACGACGCCGCGAGTCCACGGGCGTTCGAGCGAAAGCACGGGCGAGGGCTGGTCCTTGCTCGGACCGACAACGCCGAAATAGTGGTTGGCGCCGCCGAAATCATTGTAAGCGGTCCAGGTGCCTGTCGGTAGGATCATCAGGATCTTCGCGCGTCGCGTCGCCGCTGTCGGCCGCACGACGAAGAAATGGTGCTGGACGAACTTGCCGCCATTGGCGCGGGCGCAGGTCGAGACGACGCGGTAGAAGCCCGAGCGCAGATCGGCCGGCAGGCGCCAGCGGTGGCTGACGGGCCAGCCGCAGCCGGAGCGGTATGCATCCGCCGGCGTCGGCGCGAAGACGCCGGCGATGTCCTCGACCTTGTGGACGGTTTCCGGCCGATAGCCGTCGCGGTAGATCTCCAGGGTCCAATGCGGTGCGGTGGTCGAGGAGTGGAAGACGACCTCGTCGCCCGGGTCGTAGGACATCGTGTCCGTGTAGGTATAGACCTCGGGCAGGGCGGGGTCGCCGCGCGGCGCCTCGTACCAGGGATTGGAGTGCCAATGCTCGTCGGCGGACATCGCCCAGGCTTTGCGCGGGCGGATGTTGACGGGGCCGAGCTCGGGCGGAACAAAATCGTCTTCACGGGACATGGGCTTGCTCACTCAGATCATCAGCTGGAAAGGTCGGTCAAAGCGTGTACGAGACGAGCTGGCCGGGCAGGCCAAGCGTCACCCAGAGCCGGCCGTCATGGACGCAGCAATTGGTCGGGTCGCTGCCTTCGCCGCAATCAATCATCTCGACCAGCCGTCCAGTGGTGTCGAGGATGGCGACCCGGTCGCCGGTGCTGCCGGTGACGTAGAGCAGGCCCTCGTGGACGACCATGCCGTCGGGATTGAAGCGATCGTCGAGAAGAACCCATTCGGTCATCGCGCCGACGCTGCCGCCGTTCCAGTCGAAGCGCAGCAGACGATGCTCCATGGTGATGCCGACGATCAGCGGGCCATCGGGATGGAACACCAGCCCGTTCGGAAAGCCGGTCATCTTGGCCAGCGCGCGGACCTTCCGGTCCTGTCCTGCCGCAAGCAACTGCCCGCCATGATAGGCCGCAACGTCGGCGCCCAGCACCTCCCAGTTCTGCGGGTCGGTGAACACGATCTCGCCTGCCGGCGTGAAGATCAGGTCGTTCGGCCGCGACGGTTTTGCGCCCGGCAACTGGTCGGCGAAATTCTCCCAGCGACCGTCGAGTTGCAGGCGCTGGATGCAGCCGGGGATCATCGGCGCGGCGAAGTGCAGCTTCTCAAGCGATTCCGGCGCAAGGCCGCCATTGTTGCAGACATAGAGCGCCCCATCCGGGCCAAGCCGCATGCCGTTGGGCGCGCCAGGCAGCGTTGCCAATTCGCGCACCTCGCCGTCCTTGAAGGCGCGGACCTTGGCATGCAGCAGGTCGACGAAGGCGATCGAACCATCCGGGAGCGCCACCGGCCCCTCCGGGAAGCCCAGGCCCGTCACATGGATTTCCTTCGACCGTTTCATAGCGCCTCTCTCCCCTTCGATGTGCTTCTAGCTGGCGGCGGCCAGCCCGCGCCTGGCGCGTCCCACCTCGGCGCCCGCCCGTGCCGTTTCTTCGGGCGCAAGGTGGCAGGCCACCATCTGGCCGGTGCCGGGCATGGCGCGCAGCGGCGGTACTTTCTCCCGGCAGATGTCGCGCGCCAGATGGCAGCGCGGGTGGAACCGGCAGCCGGATGGCACGTCGGCCGGATTGGGCGGATCGCCGGTGAGCATGATGCGCTTCCAGCCGACCTGGCGGCGCGCGGCAAGCGTCGGCGCGGCCGACAATAGCGCCTGCGTGTAGGGATGCAGCGGCCGCTGCATGATCGTGTCGGCCGTTCCCTGCTCGATGATGGTGCCGAGATACATCACCGCGATGCGGTCGGCGACATGGCCGATGACGTCGAGGTCATGCGAGATGATCAGGTAGGAGATGCCGCGCTTGCGCTGGATCTGCAGCATCAGGTTGACGATCTGCGCCTGGATCGACGGATCGAGCGCCGAGGTCGGCTCGTCGGCGACGATGATTTCCGGTTCGAGCGCCAGCGCCCGTGCGATGGCGATGCGCTGCAACTGGCCGCCGGAAAACTGTCCGGGCAGTTTCTGGATGTCGATGTTCTCCAATCCGACGAAGGAGAGAAGCTCGCGGATGCGCGCCTCAAGCCCGGCGCCAAGCTTGACGCCATGGGTATCAAACGGCTCGCGCATCACTTCGGCGATGGTCATGCGCGCGTTGAGCGAGGCGAGCGGATCCTGGAACACGGCCTGCAGGCGGCGGCGGATCGGCAGCATGCGCCGGCTGGCGAATCCGGTCACGTCGATGCCGTCGAAGCGCACGCGCCCGTCCGTCACGTCGACCAGCTTGAGTGCCAGCCGGGCAAGGGTGGATTTTCCGCATCCGCTCTCGCCGACCAGCCCCAGCGTCTCTCCCTTGCCGACTGCCACCGAAACACCGGCCACCGCCTGCACCGCGCGGCCGCCTCGGCGCTGCGAAAAGGTCTTCGAGACGGCATCGAGCTCGAGAAGCGCCATGGTCAGCTCCTCGCGACCTGAAGGGACATCGCCGCCTCGATCGGATGGTGGCAGGCAAGCTCCACGGCGCCGAATTTGCGCCGCGGCGGCTCGATGGCCTTGCAGTCGTCCTGCGCGCGCGGACAGCGCGGATGGAAGCGGCAGCCCGATGGGAAGGCGCCCAGCCCGGGCGCGCCGCCGACGATGGCGTTGAGCTCCTGCTTGGCCGGCGTTTGCGAAATCATGGCGCTGGTCATCAGCGCCGCGGTGTAGGGGTGCGAGGGCTGCAGCATGATGGAATCGGCCGGCCCGACCTCGGCGATGCGGCCGGCATAGAGCACGAGGATCCGGTCGGCGACTTCAGCGACGACGCCCATGTCGTGGGTGATCAGGATGATCGTCAGCGCCAGCTCGCGCTTCAGCTCGGCAAGCAGCTCGAGCATCTGCGCCTTGATGGTGACGTCGAGCGCCGCCGTCGGCTCGTCGGCGATCAAAAGGCTCGGCCCGGCGGCCAGTGCCATCGCGATCATGGCGCGCTGCCGCATGCCGCCGCTGATCTCGTGCGGATAGGCGGAGGTGACGCGGCGCGGGTCGGGAATGCGGACGCGCTCCAGCATCTCCACGGCGCGCTTTCTTGCCTCGGTGCGGCCGGCAAGGCCGTGCGCGACGAGGGTCTCCGCGATCTGGTCACCGACCGGCCAGACCGGGTTCAGCGAGCTCAGCGGGTCCTGATAGATCAGGCCGATCTCCGGGCCGCGCAGCTTGCGCAGTTCGGCATCGGGCCGTTTCAGCATTTCGCGGTCCTTGAAGCGGATCGAGCCGGAGACGAAGGCGGTGGGCGGCTGCAGGCCGGCGATCGACATGCCGGTCAGCGATTTGCCCGAGCCGGACTCGCCGATGATGACGAAGGTCTCGCCCTCGGCGACGTCGAAGGAAATGCCGTCCACGGCGACGAGGTTCTGGCCCTCGCGCTGGAAGCCGATTGCGAAGTCGCGAACCGACAGGATCATGCGGCCCGCCTCGACGCGAGCGCGTCGCCGATCAGTGAGAAGGCGGTGGCGGTCAGCATGATCATGGTGCCGGGAAAGACCAGATACCACCAGGCCGACCCGAAATAGGGACGCGAGTCGCGGATCAGCAGGCCCCATTCCGGGGTCGGCGAATTGGCGCCGAGACCGAGGAAGGAAAGGGCGGTGACGGCGACCAGCGCGTAGCCGATGTCGGTGGTGACGCGCACATTCACCTCCTGGATGACGAAAGGAATGATGTGGCGGCGCAGGATGGTCATCTCCGACACGCCGAGCGCGCGGGCGGCCTCGACATGCGGCCGTTCGCGCAGGCGCAGCACCTCGCCGCGCACCAGCCGCGCATAGCCCGGCCACCAGATTATCGCGAGCGACAGCGCCACGCTGTCGAGGCCGCGCCCGATCGAGGCGGCGACGGCCAACGCCAGCACCAGCGCCGGGAAGCCGAAAAACAGGTCGACGATGCGCATCATCAAATTGTCGATGCTCTGGCGCGCCATGCCGGAGACCGCGCCATAGACCACGCCGAACAGAGCGGAAGCGAAGACGATGGCGATCGCAACGCCCAGTGAATAGCGGGTGCCATAGACGATGCGCGAGAAGACATCGCGGCCACCCTCGTCCGTGCCGAAGACATGCGTGAGGCTCGGCGGTTTCAGCCGGTCTGCCATGGCAAGCGCGATCGGGTCGTGCGGCGCGATCAGGCCGGGCAGAAGCGTGAAGGCGGCCAGGATCACCACCATCAGCAGCGCAAGCGGCAGCAGCACGCCCCTCGGCCTTGCGATGGTCCAGCGCGTAAGCTGGGTCGAAATGCTCATGAGCCGACACTCTGCACGCGTGGATCGATCACCGGATAGAGAAGGTCCATCACCAGGTTGATGATCACGAAGCCGGCCGTCGAGACGATCGCCAGCGCGATGACCGGCGAATAGTCGAAGACCTGGAACGACTGGTAGGCGTAGAGGCCGATGCCGGGCCAGTCGAAGATGACCTCGACAAGGATCACCCAGCTGATCATGTAGCCGAACTGCATGGTGGTCGCCGTCAGGATCGGCGACAAGGCGTTGCGCAAGATGTGCTTGAACAGGATGCGGTTGGGCGACAGGCCCTTGCCGCGCGCCGTGCGCACGTAGAGCCGGCTCTGCTCCTGGATGAGGGCGGCGCGCGACAGCCGCGTGCCGACCGCGAGCAGGTTGACGACGATGGTCGCGGCGGGAAGCGCCAGGTGCTTCAGGCTGACGAGAAAGGCCGAGAGGCTGCCGGCCAGCAAGGAATCGATGAGCAGGAAGCCGCTGATCACAGGCGGCGCCGTCTCGCGGATCGGGAAGCGCGAGCCCAGCGGCAGCCAGTGCAGTTTGTAGAAAAAGAAGAACTGCAGCGTCATGCCGAGCCAGAAGACGGGAATGCCGGTGCCGATCATGGTGATAAGGCGGATCGCGCCGTCCACCGCGCCGCCGGGGCGGCGGGCGGCGAGGACAGCCAGCGAAAAGCTGATCGCCAGATAGAGGACGAAGCTGACGATCAGCAGCTCCAGCGTCGCCGGCAGATACTGCTTGAGGTCGGTGCTGACGCTGCGCCGTGTGCGGATGGACTCGCCAAGGTCACCCTTGGCGAGACCGATCATGTAGGAAGCGAACTGCTCCGGCAGCGGGCGGTCGAGACCATGCTCGATGCGGATGCGCTGCACGGTTTCTTCGGAGGCGTTCTGGCCCGCCAGAAAGGCGGCGGGGTCGGCCGGAACGACACGGCTGAGGAAGAAGGTTATGACCGCGACGGCGATGAGGACGACAAGACCCCACACCAGACGCTTGAACAGGAAGGCGATCACAACCGTGCTGTCCGCATGCTCACCCCGCTGCTGCTACTTGCTGTACATTTCCCAGAACCGGGCGTTGATGTATTCGGCCGGGTCGATGCGGTAGCCGCCGATCCGGTCAGGCTCGGGCACCACGGTCTTCGGCCGCGCGGTCCAGATGATGTAGTGCGAGTCCACCACGATATCGGCCGCCTGCTTGAGCAGCTTACCGCGCTCGGTCGGGTCGGCGATCGTCGGCAGCTTGGCCACGAGGTCTTGCAGCGTCTGGTCGAAGAATTTGCCGGAATTGTAGAACCCGCCCTTGAGATAGTGCGCGGCGAAGAACTTAGTCGCGTCCGACGGACTGAGGTTGGCGTTGCCGAGCACGAAGCAGTTGCTCTTGTCGGATTTGATGGCGGTGATCGCCTCGACGAAGGGCTGCTCCTCGATCTCGACGGTGACGCCGAGCTGCTGGGCCGACGATTGGAGAACGGTCGCGGCGAAACGGAATTCCGGGAAGCCGGCGGGCACCGAGCACTTTATCTTGGCGTTGGCGAGACCCGATTTGGCAAGCGCTGCCTTGGCGCCGTCGAGGTCGGTCTTGATCTCGGCCTCTTCCTTTTCCGGGCTGCCGGGGAACCAGGACGGGACCGGGCCGCGGCCGACTTCGGCCCTGCCCTGGAAGGACTGCACCATGGCGTTGTAGTCGAACGCTTTTACCAGCGCTTCGCGGAAATCCTTGTTGTTGGTCGGCGCCAGATCCATGTTGAGATAGATCGCCGGCCAGGCCCACAGATTGTTGCCTTCGACCAGATGGAAGCCGCTGCTGGTGCCGATGCGCAGCGCCTCGTCGAGCGGCACGAAATTGGCGAGGTCGAACTCACCGCCTTCAAGGCCACGGGCGCGGTTGGCGCCGTCGGTGACGAAACGGTCGAGCACGCGGTCGAAGGGCTTTTCCGGGAACTTGCCCCACCATTTGTCGTTGCGCTTCAACTCGATCTGGGTGCCGCGCGTCCAGGACACGAATTCGTAGGGGCCGGTGCCGTTGGCGTTCTCGTTGAACCAGGCCTGGCCGAGATCGTCCTTGTGCTTGGCGATGTCCTCGTCGGACAGCATCTCGATACGGCTGAGGTTGGACGCGAGGAAGACGGTCGGCGCCTTGGTCTCGATCGTGACGGTCTTGGGATCGACCACTGTGACGCTGGCGATGTCGTCGACCAGATAGGACTGGCCCTGGCCGATCTTCAGCAGCCGGTCGAGCGTCGCCTTGACGTCGTTGGCGTCAAAGGCGGTGCCGTCGTGGAAGGTGACGCCGTCGCGCAGCTTGAAGGTCCAGACCTTGCCGTCCTGCTTCCAGTCCGTTGCAAGCGCCGGCAGCAATTTGGACGGATCGGAGAGGTCGAAGTCGACCAGTCGATCGTAGATGTTGCGGGTGACCGTGAACTCCCAGTTCACGTTGGCCTTGGCCGGGTCGATGGTGCTCGGCTCGCCGGCATCGGCATAAACGAAGGTGGACGCGTCGTCGGCGAATGCCGAGTAGGAGACGCCGCCCATCAAGAGGCCGAGCGCCATTCCCAAAATCCCATTGCGAAGCTTCATTGTTCTCCCCTTATTTTGGTCTCTGGAAATAGAATATATCATATATGATGAAGGTCGCAAGCGCGCATGATGAGGTTTCCGCGCCGCGTGGCGAGCGGTGAAAACACAGCGTTGAGCAAGGCGGAAAAGCTTAGCTTCACGGCCCATCCGGGGATTTCTCCTCGGATCGAGCGGGCCTGGACGCCGGGGTTTTCTGGAGGGTGTCGGCTAGCGCCGCGACCGTCGCGGAAGCTCGCCTGCGGTGTCTTCCCTGCTCTCGATGGCGGCGAGGTGCTCGACGAATTTGCGCCCGCCCTCGATCAGGTCCTGTTCGAAGGCGCGCCGCAGCGCCACGTCGTCCTTGGCGCGCAAGGCGGCGATCACGTTGACGTGCTGGTGCTGGCCTTCATAGGTCGGGTGGCCATGCGGGTAGAGCAGGCTGAGCAACGGACCGGCCTGGATCCACAGTCTCTCGATCATCTCGATCAGATGCGGCATTTCCGATTTGCGATGGACCGCGAAGTGGAAGTCATAATTGTGCTGAAGCGCGGCCGCGTAGTCCTTGGTGCGCTCGGCCTCGATCAGCTTGTAATGGATATCCTCGAGGGTTTTCAGGAACGGCTCGTCGATGTGCGGCATTGCCTTTGACGCGGCATAGGGCTCGAGCACCAGCCGGATGTCGCGCAACTCCAGATATTCCTTGAGGCTGATCCGTCGCACGCGGATGTAGTAACCCGGCTTCATCTCCAGCGCGCCGTCCTTGACCAGCTGGAAGATGGCCTCGCGCACCGGCGTCTCGCTGGTGCCGAGCTGCTGGGCGAGGTCACGGATCTTCAGCCGGTCGCCAGGATGGAGCCGCGCCGACATCAACTCCTGGCGAAGACGCAGGTAGATCTGCGAAGACAGGCTCGTCGCCTGGATCTCAGGCAGGTTCTGCATTCGTAAGCGGACTCGCTTCTCGCATCTGGCCAAAGGTTCTCAAGATCATACGCCGCCGGACCTGTCCATATCGCGGGCCCGCAGCCATTCGAAAAATCCGGTTCATAAGGACAGTGCCGCCGTGCTTGCTAACCGGGCAACAAACCCTTTCCGTAATTGCCGTATCGCTTGCCGACCCGCTCCATTTCCGCTTCGGGAAGCAGGGCCGGCTCGCCGACCTGCAACGCCATCAGATACTGACGCGCCAGCGTCTCCAGTTTCACGGTGGTCTGGAAGGCGGCTTCCAGCGTCTTGCCAATGGCGATCATGCCGTGATTGGCGAGCAGACAGGCGGTGCGATCCTTGAGCGCCTCGACCGCCGACGCCCCGAGATCGGCCGTGCCAAAGGTGGCGTAGCGGGCGCAGCGCACATCGGTGCCGCCGAAGGCCGCGACCATGTAATGGAACGACGGCAGCGGCTTGCGCAGGCATGCCAGCGCCACGCAGGCATCGGCATGGGTATGGATCACCGCATTGGCGGCCGGGTAGGCCTCGAGGATCGCGGCGTGCATGTGCCATTCGCTGGATGGAAGGCCTTCGCCCCTGATGGCGCCGTGGGGATCGACTTGGACGAGCCGGTCCGGCGTGAGATTGCTGCTGTTGGCTCCCGTCGGTGTGATCAGCATGCCGCCTGATACCCGCCGGCTCACATTGCCGCTGTTGCCGTGATTGAAGCCCTTGTCCTGCAGACGGCTGACCGTTTCCACAATGGCGTTGGGCAGATTGTCTTCGTTGATCATCAGGGCTCCGGATGCCGCATGGATTCCAGCGTCGGCAAGAACATGTCGGGTGGTCCGAGCTTTCCGGATTTGAGGCTGAGCGCGACGATCTCGCCTTCTTCCGTCGTCGCACGCGCGATGCCCGGACCCTGGTAGGCGCCGATCCTCAAGCGATCTATTCCAAGCTGCTCGACCACCGATCCAGACGTCTCGCCGCCCGCGACGAGGAAGCGCCGGACGCCGCGCCTGCGCAGTTCCACGGAGAGCCTGCCAAGAATAGCCTCGGCGAAGCTTGCCGCGCCTTCGCGCCCATGTCTTGCCTGCGCGGTGCCGACCTGCTCCGGGCCGGCGGAGGTGGCGATCGCGATCGGGCCATCGTCGAGATGCGTGCCCGCCCAGTCGAGCGCCTGCTCAACCGCAGCTTCGACGCTTCCGACCGAAGCGATGTCGATGCGATGCACCGGCCTTGCCTGCTCGAACGCAGCGAGCTGCTCCAGCGTGCGTTCCGCGCAACTGCCTGCCAACACCACGCCCGGGCCTTCCACCGCCGGCAGCGGCCGTTTCGGCGGCGCGTCGTCGAGCCAGCCGCGCTCGCGCCAAAGCGCGGGATAGTGACGGATGATCGGCGCGTTGCCGGTCATCAGCGGCCAATCGACGGTGAGCGCCGCGACCGCGGCAAGATCTTCGGCATAGATCGCGTCCATGATGACGTGCCGCACACCTTGCGCGACCAGATGGTCGAGATAGGCTTGGCGGCTGGCGGGCTCCGCCCGCACGACATTGTGCGGCAACAGCCCGACGGCGAGTTTCGACTGCCGCTGCAGCACGCGGACGAGATTGGGATCGGTCATCGGGGTCAGCGGATCGAACCGTTTCGGCGACTCCGAAACGAGCTGCGCGCCGACGAAGAGATGGCCCTGGAAAACGCTGCGCGCGAGATCGCCGGAACTCGGGCAGAAGCCGGTGTGCGTAGCCCGTGTCAGGGCAAGCAGACTGTCGGCCACCGGGCCGATATTGCCGTCATCGGTGGAATCGAAGGTGGCGCAATATTTGAAAAACAGCCGCCTCGCGCCGATGTCGAGCAGCCGCTGTGCGGCATCTTCCGATTTCCGCACGGCTTCGGCGGCGGAAATGACACGTGTCTTCTGCGCGACGACCACGGCGGGCGAGTTGGCGAAATGCTGGACCAGAGCAAGCCTGGTCACGAGGCCGCAGTCGACGCCGAGCGCCACCAGCATCGCGGCCGTTTCCATGCCGCCGGTGAGATCGTCGGCAACGATGCCGATGATGGGCTGCATTTTCTCCGCGTCCCCGAACTATTGTATGCAGATGATACATGATATATCGAATGCTGCAAACAAGTCTTGGCGAGTCGGGCGGAACGACGTCAGACGGGGCATCCTTCCATGGACCAGCATTCGAAGAGCATCGACGGCGCCTTGCGCGCCCGGGCAAAGCGCGTCATCCCCGGCGGCATGTGGGGGCATCAGAATGCACCGCGCCTGCCGGTCGGGTACCCCCAGTACTTCTCACGCGCGCAAGGGTGCCGCACCTGGGACGTGGACGGGCGCGAGTACATCGATTTCCTCTGCGGCTGGGGGCCGATGATTCTAGGCTATGGCGATGCCGACGTCGAGGCCGAGGCCGACAGGCAGCGGGCGCTCGGCGATGCGATGAACGGGCCGAGCGAGCGGCTGGTCGAATTGGCGGAACTCATGGTCGAGACCGTCCCGCATGCCGATTGGGCGATGTTCTCCAAGAACGGCACCGACGCCACGACGGCCTGCCTGACGATCGCGCGCGCGGGCACCGGGCGCCGCAAGATCATGGTCGCGCGCGGGGCCTATCACGGCGCCATTCCCTGGTGCTCGCCTTCGGTCGCCGGCGTCACGGAGGAAGACCGCGCGCATCTGGTTTATTACGACTATAACGACGTTGAGAGCCTGGAGGCTGCGGCCGAGCTGTGCAGGGGCGATCTCGCCGCGATACTGGTCTCGGCCTTCAAGCACGACCTTGGCAAGCCGCATGAATTGCCGACCGTGGCGTTTGCGCGAAAGGCGCGCGCGCTCGCCGACAGCGCCGATGCCGCGCTGATCGTCGACGACGTGCGCGCCGGCTTCCGCCTCAATATGTGCGGCAGCTGGGAAACGGTCGGCGTGCGGCCGGACATGGCCGCCTGGAGCAAGGCGATCGCCAACGGCCATGCGCTGGCGGCCGTCACCGGCAACGACCGTTTTCGCGAGGGAGCGACGCGCATCTTCACCACCGGCTCCTTCTGGACCGCCGGTGTGTCGATGGCGGCGGCGATCGCCACGATCCGGAAGCTGCGCGCCGTCGATGCGGTGGCGCATATGCAGGCCATGGGCCAGCGTTTCCGCGACGGCCTCGACGCGCAGGCGCGCAAGTACGGCGTGCCCTTGCGGCAAAGCGGGCCGGTGCAGATGCCGGTGCTTTTGTTCGAGAACGATGTGGATCGCAAGCTCGGCGACACGTTCTGCCTGGAAGCGCTCGCCCGTGGCGTCTACCTGCATCCGGCACACACGCTGTTTCTGTCGGCTGCCCACCAGCAGACCGATATCGACGAGGCTCTGACGGTGACGGATGAGGCTCTGGCAGCGGTCGCGCGGCTATAGGTCGTCGGCGACGGATTTGCTCGATGCGCTTCAGGACGCGACGAAGCCTTCGTGTCCCTGCAGGAAGCGCAGGAAATCCTCGCCGCCCAGGATGAGGTCCTGCTCGATGGCGGTGCGCGCTTTTTCCGAGTTCTTCTCGCGCAACCCCTCGATCACCGTCAGATGCTCGGCGGCGCCGACATATTTGTGCTCGCCTTCCTTGAAGAAGACGGTCAGCATCGGCCCCATCGAGACCCACAGGCTCTCGATATGAGCGACCAGCATTTCCATGCCGGACAGTCGATAGACGGTGAAGTGAAAGTCGCGGTTGTAGCGGAATGAAAGTTCCGGATCGCCGGCCCGGTCCGCCTTCTCGAAGACTTTCTGGATGGCGGTCAGCTTGTCGATGTCATCCTTCGTCGCATTCTGGGCTGCTAGCCCGGCGGCAAGGCCCTCGAGCGACAGCCTTATGGTGCGCACCTCCATGTAGCGCGCCAGCGTCAGCGCCGGCACGGTGACGAAGCGGCCCGAGCGCAGTTCCAGGCCGCGCTCGCTGACCAGCCGAAGGCAGGCTTCGCGGGCGGGGGTGACGCTGGTGCCGAGCTGGTCGGCGAGATCCTGCATCACCAGGCGCTGGCCCGGCCGGAACTGCCCCGCGATCAGCCCTTCGCGAAGGGCGACATAAGCGCGTGCGGACAGGTTGCCTTGCTCGAGCGGCTGAATGTTCACGGCGAAGGTCTCCTCGGCATTGTTGTGTGGCGTCTTCTGCCGGCGATGATTCTACAAGATATAACCAATAGACGCTTTTTCCTTCACTGTATTGCCGGGCCTGCTAGTGCAGGATGACGATTTCGTAGAATCGTCGTCCTGCTCAGCTGTTTGTTGGAGCATGATCTTTTCCGAAAACCGCTTCCCACTTTTCGGGATCATGCTCTGGAGCGTTTCACCGTTTCACGGAAACGGCAAACCGCTCTATCCCTTTGTTTTTATGCAATTCCGAACGGAAAACCGCTCACACTTTTCCTGGAATTGCTCTAAGCGAGCAGGGATTGCGCGACGCTTTCGACGCCGGCCGCATCGAGCTTGTAGTGACGGTAGAGATGGGTCGGCGGCGCGATGAGGCTGTACTCGTCCTTGATGCCATGCCGTACAAGCCTTGCGCCGCCGCCTTCCTCGGCCAGCACTTCGGCGACGGCGCCACCCAGGCCGCCGAGGATATTGTGCTCCTCGACAGTCAGGATGATGCGCGACTTGCGCGCCGCCGCCATCACCGCCTCGCGGTCGAGCGGCTTGATCGTGTGCATGTCGATGAGGCCGACGGAATGGCCCTTGCCGTTCAAGGCCTCCATCGCCTGCTTGGCCGAGTGCACCGCCATGCCGCAGGCGATGATGGTGATGTCGTTGCCGATGCCATGGACCACCGCCTTACCGAATTCGAATGGCGCGTTCTCGGCGTAGACGACCGGATCGTGGCCGCGCGAGATGCGGAAATAGATCGGCTGCGGGTGCTTCACCGAAGCGCGCAGCGCCGCAGCGAATTGCGGGCCGTCCGCAGTCGAGACGACCGTCAGGTCGGCGATCGAGCGCATGATGGCGATATCCTCGGTTGCGTGGTGCGAGGTGCCATAGAAGCCGAGCGAGATGCCGGTGTGGTGGCCGATCAGGCGAACCGGCTGCGCGCAATAGGCGACGTCCATGCGGATCTGCTCGCAGCAAAGCAGCGCCAGGAAAGAGGCGAAGGTCGCGACATAGGGCATGACGCCAGTGGTCGCCATGCCGGCCGCGGCCGAGACCATGTTCTGCTCGGAGATGCCGAACTGCGTGAAGCGCTCGGGAAAGCGCCGGGCAAAGCCGACGAGGCCGTTGGAGTGCTGCAGATCGGCGGTGCCGGCGACGACCGGATGGCCGGCTTCGGCGAGCTCGATCAGCGTGTCGGCGAGGGTTGCGAGCGAGGGCGCGCGCTTGTTGAGCTCGCGGTACTGCCAGCTGTCGGGATGCAAGGCTGCGCTCATTTCGCACCTTCGAGGATCATCTCGCGGGCGCGGGCTTCGTCTTCCGGCGCGAGATAGCCGAGGTGCCAGCCAGGTTCGGTCTCCATGTAGTCGATGCCTTTGCCCTTGAGCGTTTTGGCGATGATGCAGCAGGGTTTCTCGCGGCCGGTGTCGGCCTTGACCTTGCGCAGCAGGTTGGCGAGCGCGACGACGTCGTGGCCGTCGACCTCATGCACCTCCCAGCCGAAGGCGCGCCACTTTTCGTCCAGCGGTTCGACCGCGGCGACATCGTCGACCTTGCCGTCGAGCTGGTAGCCGTTGCGGTCGACGATTGCGACCAGCCTGCCCAACCGGTGGGTGGCGGCGCTGATGGCGGCTTCCCACACCTGCCCTTCCTGCATCTCGCCGTCGCCGAGCAGGACGAAGACGTTGAAGTCTTTTCCGTGGAAGCGGCCGCCTAACGCCATGCCGACGCCGTTGGAAAGCGCATGGCCGATCGAACCGGAGCTGAAATCGACGCCGGGCACCTTGCGCATGTCGGGGTGATCGCCGAGCGGGCTGCCGAGGCGGGTGTAATCGTCGAGCCAGGAGCGGTCGAAGAAGTCGAGATCGGCGAGGATCGGGAACTGGCCGACCGCCGCATGGCCCTTGCCCATCAGGAAGCGATCGCGTTCGGGCCAGCCCGGCTCGCCGCGGCGGATCCGCATCGTGTCGTAGTAGAGCGTCGAGAAGATCTCGGCGCAGGAAAAGACCGACGAGTAGTGGCCGACTTTGGCAATCGAAATCAGCCTGATCGTCTCCAACCGCACGAAGCGCGCGCGCTCGCGCAGGCGGGCAGCCTGTTCGTCCGATATCCCGTCATTGCCGCTGTTGCTAGGCCATTGGCTCGCGCCTGAGGACGCCATGGTCGATCTCCTCCCATTTCCGTTTATCTGACCCTCGACAACTTATAAGTTATAAGATATTTGATTGGGCCGCAAGAACAATCGTCCGCCTTAGGGAACAGGAAATGCTGCATAATTCGGCTCGGGCAATCGACATGAGCCTGCATCTGCATTCGCAGACGGATCCGCGGCGGCACGAGCAGGATGGGCCGCTGATCATCTCCGGCGGCGACGGAATCTATGTCCGCGACGATGCCGGAAACCGTTATATCGAAGGCATGGCCGGCCTGTGGACGGCGTCGCTCGGTTTCAACGATCAGAGATTGGCCGCCGCTGCGGCTGCCCAATTCGCCAAGCTCGCCAACTATCATACGTTCAATCACCGTTCGAACGAGCCCTGTATCGACCTGATCGAGCAACTCGCGGCGGTCTCGCCGATTCCGGACTGCAGGATATTCCTGGCCAATTCAGGTTCCGAAGCCAACGACTCCATGATCAAGCTCGCCTGGTATTATCAGGCGGCGCGCGGCAAGCCCGGGAAGCGGCGCATCATCAGCCGCAACGGCGCCTTTCATGGCAGCACGGTGATGGGCGCGGTGCTGAGCGGCCTGCCGCATATGCACCGTTCGTTCGGCATGAACACCGACGACATCCTCTATGCCGGCAAGCCGCATTTCTACAGCGAAGGGCGGGAGGGCGAGAGCGAGGAGGCGTTCGCCGACCGGCTGATCGCCGAGCTGGAGAGGATGATCCTGGTAGCCGGGCCAGACACGATCGCCGCCATGATCGCCGAGCCGGTGATGGGGGCGGGCGGCGTCATCGTGCCGCCGCAAGGTTACTTCCCCAAGCTGCGCAAGCTGCTCGACAAGCATGACATCCTGCTTCTGGCGGACGAAGTGGTTTGCGGCTTCGGCCGTACCGGCAACTGGTTCGGCAGCCAAACCTTCGATTTCAAGCCCGACATGTTCTCGGTCGCCAAGGGCCTGTCGTCGGGCTACATGCCGATCGCGGCGGTGGTCGTGTCGGATGCGCTCTATCAGTCGATCGCCGACGAGGGACACCGGAACGGCGTCTTCGGCCACGGCTTCACCTATTCGGGCCATCCCGTCGCCTCGGCGGTCGCCGCTGAGGCATTACGCATCTATCACGAGATCGATGTCGTCGGCCGCGCTCGGGCGCTGGGCGCGCAGATGTTGGCAGCGCTTCGCAACGCGCTTGCCGATCATCCGATGGTAGGCGAGGTCCGCGGCGTCGGCCTGCTGGCCGGCGTCGAGCTGGTCGCCGACCGGCGCACGAAACAGGGCTTTCCGGCCGAGGCCAGGGTTGGCGCTCAAGTCGAACGCGCCTGCAGGCAACGCGGCATCATCCTGCGCAACATGGGCGACGTGCTGGCGCTCTGCCCGCCTTACATCATCGAGCCGGACCAGATCGACGAACTGGTCCGCGCGCTTTTCCTCGCCATCGAAGACACAAGGGAGAGCCTCTCGCTCTGAGGCTTGGCTGCCATGACAATCACCATCAGACTGGACAAAAGCATGTATCCCGAAGTCGGGCTTTTCATCGACGGCAAGTGGGGACCGGCGAACGGCGGCAAGACTGTCGAGGTTCGCAATCCCGCCACCGATGAAGTCATCGGCTCGGTTGCCATGGCAGGCGCCGCCGATCTCGACCGGGCGCTTGCGGCAGCCGAACGCGGCTTCAGGATCTGGCGCAAGGTCTCGGCCTTCGAACGCGGCAAGGTGATCCGTGAGGCCGCGCGGCTTATGCGCGAGCGCGCCGGCAGGATCGCCGGCCTGCTCAGCCTCGAACAGGGCAAGCCGCTGAACGAGGCGACGATCGAGGTGTTGGCCTCTGCCGATATCCTCGACTGGTTCGCGGAGGAGGGGCGCCGCACTTATGGGCGCATCGTGCCTGCGAGGGCCGGCAACGTCCATCAGCTGGTCATGCGTGAGCCGGTCGGGCCGGTCGCGGCGTTCACGCCGTGGAACTTCCCGGTGTCGCAGACGATCCGCAAGATCGGGGCCGCTCTGGCCACCGGATGCTCGATCATCGTCAAGCCGCCGGAAGAAACGCCGGCGTCGCCCGCCTGCCTCGCCGACGCCTTCAAGGATGCCGGGCTTCCCGACGGCGTGCTCAATCTCGTCTTCGGCAACCCGCCGGAGATTTCGAGCTACCTGATCCCGCATCCGGTGATCCGAAAGGTATCCTTCACCGGCTCCGTTCCGGTCGGCAAGCAACTCGCGGCGCTCGCTGGCCTGCATATGAAGCGCGTGACCATGGAGCTCGGCGGGCATGCGCCGGCGATCGTCTTCGACGACGCCGATCTCGACAACGCGGCGAGCCTGCTGGCGGCGGCCAAGTTCCGCAATGGCGGTCAGGTCTGCGTCTCGCCGACGCGTTTCCTGGTCCAGGAGACATCCTACGCGCCGTTCGTCGACAAGCTCGTCGGCCATGCGCGCGCTCTCAAGGTCGGCGACGGGCTGACTGAGGGCACCCGCATGGGGCCGTTGGTCAATGAACGGCGGCTGCAGGCCGTCGAGGCGATGATTTCCGAAGCGGTGGCCGAGGGCGCCAGCGTCGCGACCGGCGGCAAGCGCATCGGCAACAAGGGCGCCTTCTTCGAGCCGACCGTGCTCAGTGATCTCAGCCCCGGCATGCGCATCATGAACGAGGAGCCGTTCGGGCCGGTGGCGCTGGTCATGCCGTTCGCGACGTTCGACGAGGCGGTGGCCGAGGCAAACCGCCTGCCTTACGGGCTCGCGGCTTATGCCTTCACCCGCTCGCTGAAGACGGCGACCGAGCTTGGCGCCGAGATCGAGACCGGCATGCTGACGATGAACCATCTCGGCCTGGCGCTGCCGGAGGTGCCGTTCGGCGGCGTGAAGGACAGCGGCTACGGTTCCGAAGGCGGCTCGGAAGCGCTGGAGGCCTATCTCGTCACCAAGTTCATCAGCCAGGCGGGATTCTAGTGTCTTCCGACTGGGTTAGGCGAACATCTCCGTGTGCTGTTCGAGCTGCAGGCGGGTGCGGCGGATATGGCCGTAGAGGATGAGGCCGGCCTGTTCGCCGTCGCGCCGCTTCAGCGCCTCGAGGATCAGCCGATGCTCGTGATGCACCGCCGCCATGCCGGCCTTGCCGACCGAAGCGGCGAAAGCGCGGCGGTATTGCTGGGTGGTATTCCAGAATTTGTGGATCATCTGGGCGAGCTGAGGCATGCGCGCCCCTTCATAACTCAGGAGATGGAACTCGCGGTCGAGTTGCAGGAACTCGTCGATGCTGCCGGCGGCTTCGATGCGCGAGACGAGGTCTTCCAGGCGCGCAAGCGTTTCGGGCGAAAGGTTGGCGCTGCTTTCGGAAAGCGCCAGCGGCTCCAGGCGCTCGCGGATCTTGTAGATCTCGATGCATTCGGCGCGATCGAGCTTGGAAATCCAAGCGCCGCTGTTGGGCACGAGGATGACCAGCCCCTCGCTTTCCAACTGCCGCAGCGCCTCGCGCACCGGAATGCGGCTGATGCCGTATTCTTCGGCGAGCTCCTCCTGGCGGATGCGGCTGCCCGGCCGCAGCCGCCCCGACAGGATGGCGTCGCGCAGCGCATCCGTGACGCGACCGCTGGCCAGGGCGGCGCCGTTGCCCTCGGTTCCGCCGCTTGCGCGTCTGCCGGCCATGATCTCAGTTCCCCGCATGGTGTTGATCCCCAGGATGTTAGTGCATCGGCGAGCGGGTGGGAATCGGCACGAACCAGCCGCTCACAAATGAGGGTTGGCCGGATGCCAGAGGCGGCGCTTTGTCTCCCGCTCATAGGCCTTACCGGCCGGGAACGAGACCAGCTCAAGCTGCATCCCCCAAGGACTCAGGAAATAGACCCAGCTCTGACCGGCGCTCAGCCCCTCGGTGCGCACCGTCGGCTCGCCCAGCACGCGCACGCCCCGCGCCTTGAGATAGGCGACGGCCTCGCCGATATCGTCGACATAGAAGGCGAGATGATGCCCGCCGACATCGCTGTTCCTGGGTTGGAGGCCGTCCTGGTCGGGAGCGGAATATTCGAAGATCTCAAAATTGGAGCCGTGCCGGCAGCGCAGGAATTTGAGCCGCTTCATCACGGTTCTCGGATGGACGTTGAGATGGGTTTCCATCCAGTCTCCGTCGGACCGGAAAGGTCCGAGCTCATAGAAGGGCTCGCAGCCGATGACCTCGACGAAGAAACGGACGGCTTGGTCCAGATCGGGAACGGTGAAGCCGATATGATCAGTGCCGCGCAGGCCCGGAAGGCCGTTGCGGGCATGGCTGGTTTCATGAAGCATTGCTTGTCCGGCATCTAAAATCCGACATGACCGTATCCAACATGTGGCAATTGGCAAGAAAATTAGCGGATCTGGCTGAATAAATTCGCCGGATTGTATCCAATAATAGATTTGGCATCTGTGGAGGATTTCATGACAGACAGGACCGCTTACGATCCGGCGTTGGGCATAGCCTATGTCAATGGCAGCTATATGCCGCTCGCGGAGGCTGCCATTCCGATTACCGACCGAGGCTTCGTGCGGTCCGATGCGACCTATGACGTCACCCATGTCTGGAAGGGCCGCTTCTTCAGGCTCGACGACCATATCGAGCGCTTCCTGGCCTCGATGCGCGGCCTGCGTATGAGCCTGCCGCTGTCGAAGGCCGAGATAGCCGACATCCTGGTCGAATGCGTGCGCCGGAGCGGGCTGCGCGATGCCTATGTGCAGATGACCTGCACGCGCGGCGTGCCGCCGGCCGGCACCCGCGATCCCAGGCTCTGCCAGAACCGGCTCTACGCTTTCGCGCAGCCTTTCGTCTGGATCGCCAATGACGAGCAACGCCGCGACGGGCTGAAGATGGTGGTGAGCTCGGTGCAGCGCATCCCGCCAGAATCGCTCGATCCGCGCATCAAGAATTTCCACTGGCTCGATCTCACCATGGGCATCTTCGAGGCCTACGACAACGACGCCATCGTCGCCGTGCTCAACGACGGCAAGGGCAATGTCACCGAAGGCGCGGGCTTCAATATCTTTTCGGTGAAGCACAACGTCATCACCACGCCGGAGCGCGGCGTCTTCGAGGGCATGACGCGCCGCACGGTGATCGAGCTGGCCGGCGAAGCAGGCGTGACCTGCAAGGTGCGGCCGCTGCCGATCGAGGAATTGGGCGAGGCCGACGAGATCTTTATCTCAAGCTCTGCCGGCGGCATCATGCCGGTGACGGTGCTCGATGGCCGCATCTACGGCAACGGCAAGCCCGGCCCGATCACCAATCGCATCCACGATCTCTACTGGGCCGCGCACAGGGAAGGTCCGCTCTGCACGCCGGTCAATTATGAGACGGCCGCATGAGCGCGCAAACACAACGCGTTTTCCTGGTGACTGGCGGCACGCGCGGCATCGGCGCCGCCTGCGTCGAACGGCTGGCGGCGGATGGCGCGCGGGTCGTCTTCACCGGGCGCGATGGGGCCGCCGCCGATGATGTGATCGCCGCGGTCCCCGGCGCCATCTTCGCCGCCGGCGACGCGACCAGCGAGGCCGATTGCAAGCGCGCGGCCGAGATCGCGCTGGAGCTTGGCAAGGGGCGTATCGCCGGCCTGGTCAACAATGCCGGCGCCGGCGGGCGCGCCGCCTTCGCCCAGACGACGCTCGACGATTGGAACAGGACGATGACGGCCAACACCACCTCGGCCTATCTGTTCACGCGTCATGCGCTTTCGGGTCTGCGGGCCGCGCGCGGCGCCGTGGTGACGATCTCGTCGGTGGCCGGCCTTGTCGGCGAGGAGGGGCTTGCGATCTACACCGCCTCCAAGGCGGCGCTGATCGGCCTGACGCAAGCGCTGGCGCTCGAATATGGCTCGGAGGTGCGTTTCAACGCAGTCTGCCCGGGTCAGATCGCCACGCAGATGATGGCGAAGACGCTTGCCATTCCCGGCCGCCGCGAGCGGCTGGAAAAGCGCATCCCTGCGGCGCGCCTCGGCACACCGGAAGATGTCGCGGAGGCGGTCGGCTGGCTGCTCTCTCCCGCCGCGGGCTTCGTCAACGGCGCGGTGCTCAGCGTCGACGGCGGCGAGACCGCCGGCTTCATGACGCCGCGCGACGATCCGAAGGCCTGACTTTCAGCCCAGCGGCCGCCCCTGATCGGCCATGACCTGGCGCAAGCCGCGCTCGATATCGGCGGGGCGTGCACAAGCGGCGGCCTCCAGTACCTTGGAAATGCTTGGCGAAGCCTCGCCGCCATGCACGCGCTGGACCGGCTGGTCGAGCCAGTCGAAGCAGCGGTTCTGGATCTCGGCGGCGAGCAGGCCGCCATAGGACGTGCCGCGCGCGCCTTGCTCGACCACCAGCACATTGCCGGTCTTGCGGATCGAGGCTTCGATAGTCTGCCAGTCGAGCCCGGCGCGATCGAGCGAGCGCAGGTCGATGACCTCGGCGTCGACGCCGAGACGTTCGACCGCCTCGAGCACCGGGCGCACCATGGCGAGGTAGGTCAGGAGGGTCATCGCCGTGCCCTGGCGCACGACCTTGGCCTTGCCGAGCGGGATGAAGTAGTCGAGGTCGTCGATCGGCGCCGGGCCGGTGGAATTGTAGAGATCGACATGCTCGATGACGAGCACCGGATCCTTGCATCGCAGCGCGCTGTTCATCAGCCCGACATAGTCGAAGGGGGACGAGGGGGCGACGATGCGCCAGCCGGGCGAGGTGGCGAAGATGCCGGCCGGGTCCATGGAGTGCTGCGAACCGTAACCGGTGCCCATGGCAACCTTGGTGCGCAGCACCAGCGGCACGTCGATATCGCCGCCGAACATGTGGCGCGCCTTGCCGATCTGGTTGAAGACCTGGTCGGCCGCCACCCACATGAAGTCCGGATACATGAACTCGACGACCGGAATATAGCGGCCGTCCATGGCAATGCCGCCGCCGAGCCCGGTGAAGGCGGCCTCGCTGATCGGCGTGCCGAGCACCCGGTCGGGGAAGGCGGCGGCAAGGCCGCGCGTCGCGCCGTTGGTGCCGCCCTTCAGCCGGTGCACATCCTCGCCCATGATGACGATGCGGTCGTCCGTCGTCATGCGGCGCTGCATGACGTTGGCCACCACATCGATAAATTTGGCGTCGCCGGCGATCGCGCCGCCGAAGGTTTCAAGTTCCTCCGTGCGCTGGCCGGATAGCTCGGAGAGATCGCTGCGTATGCCGTGGTCGCGAAAACCTTCGTCCGGCCAGAGCGCCGGCTTGATGCGGTTCTTGCCTTCCACCTGCTCGACGAGTTCGGCGGCGACCTCGGCCATCAGCGCAAGCGCGCGTTCGCGCAGAGCGGCAACGCCTGAGCTGCCGATGATCTGACGCTGTTCCATTTCGCTCGCCAGCCGGTCGAGCGGGTCGCGCGCGCGCCATGCCGCCTCCTCGGCCTTGTCGCGATAGCCGAAGGCGCTGCCGGGCAGGGGGCCGTTCTGATGGAAGTAGCGGTAGACATCGGCCTCGATGATGGCTGGCCCGCTGCCATTGCGCATCAACTCCATGGCTTCCTTCGTCGCAAGATAGACGGCGAGGGGATCCATGCCGTCGACTTTCCAGGCGGGAATGGCGAAGGCCGATCCGCGTGCCGACAGGCGCGGCTCGGCGGTCGCTTCCTCGACATGGGTCGAGACAGCGTAGCGGTTGTTCTCGATGAAGAAGCAGAGCGGCAGCTTCCAGGCGGCGGCGATGTTCATCGTCTCCAGCACCGAGCCGATGTTGACGGCGCCGTCGCCGAAATAGGCAAAGGCCACGTCGCCCTTGCCGGCACGCTTGTGCGCCCAGGCCGCGCCCGCGGCCAGCGGCACGCCGCCACCGACGATCGCGTTGGTGCCGAGATTGCCGGCCTCGGCCCAGCGCAAGTGCATCGAGCCGCCGCGACCGCGACAGAAACCCTGAGCGAGACCGAGGATCTCGGCCAGCGATCTTTGCGCCAGGCCGCGAATGGCCGGCGAGAAATCGTCGGCGGGCGCCAATCCCGTCGGCGCGACATAGCGGATCGACTTGGCGAGGAACTGATGATGCGCGCGATGGGATCCATTGATCTGATCGGTTGCGCGCATCAACGCGGCGGAGCCGACGGCGCCGCCTTCCTGGCCGACCGCGGAATGGGCGGGACCATGCACCAGTCCCTGGCCGGCAAGTTCCAGGACTTTCTCCTCGAAGGCACGGATGAGATGGGCCGAAACCAGCATCGATTCCAGCACGGCCGGATCGGCGTCATCCCAGTCGGCGCGTGTCGTGTGGAGCTCGCGCCAGGGGGCTGACGGGGCCAATGTCGCGTAGTCGGGCATCGTACTTCCTGGCGCGCTGGTGGCTGGTTTGAGAAGCTTATTGGATACGATAGAGACGTATCGTGCTTTTTAAAAGGCAAAAATTGCCTATATTGATTATCATTGGATACATTAAGTGGATATGCCAATCTCTGGCCGAGGCGCGCGATGCGATCGGCCCTCGATACCGCGCGTCAGCCTTGTCAGTCCGCCTCGGGCACGAGAATGCGCGTCACATGTTCGGCAATCGCCAGGCTGGAGGTCAGGCCGGGACTTTCGATGCCGAAGAGATTGACCAGGCCGGCGCTTCCATGGGTCGTCGCATCCTGGATGACGAAGTCGCTGTTTTCTTCGCCCGGACCGGAGAGTTTCGGCCGAATGCCGCTATAGGCCGGCTGCAGGCTGTCGTCGGCCAGATCCGGCCAGTATTTGCGGATCGCATCGTAGAAGCGTTTGCCGCGCGCCGGATCGACGCGGTAGTCGAGCGTGTCGGTCCATTCGACGTCGGGCCCGAACCGGGCCGTGCCGCCGAGATCAAGCGTCAGGTGAACGCCGAGCCCGCCCGGTTCGGGCACGGGGTAGATCAGCCGCGAGAAGGGCGCTCGGCCCGCCACCGAGAAGTAATTGCCCTTGGCGTAGCGAAGCGTCGGCAAGAACTGCCGACCGAAGCCTTCGAGCGAGCCCGCCAGCGCCACGGCGCCAAGGCCGGCCGCGTTGATGAGGCGCGGTGTGGCGATCTCGAAACCTTCACCGCTTGCCGTGTCGCTCGTCTGGAGCACGATACGACCGGCATCGATGCGGCCCGAAACGATGCGCGTGTTGAGCGACAGCATCGCGCCGCTTTCCTCGGCGTCGCCGTGCAGGGCGAGCATGAGGGCGTGGCTGTCGATGATACCGGTGGAGGGCGAGAGCAGCGCCTTGGTGCAATGAAGCGCCGGCTCCAGGGTCTGCGCTTCAGCGGCGGAAACGAAGCGCAGATCGTCGACGCCGCAGGCCGCGGCGCCGGCTCGGATCGCGGCAAGCACGGGTTCCTGGGCCTCGTCGGTCGCGACGATCAGCTTGCCGGAGCGGCGGTGCGGGATCGCGCGTTCCGCGCAGTAGCGGTAGAGCATGTCGCGGCCGGCGACGCAGAGCCGGGCCTTCAGCGATCCTTGCGGATAGTAGATGCCGGCATGGATCACTTCCGAATTGCGCGAGCTCGTCGCGGTGCCGATGGCAGCCGCCGCCTCGAGGATCAGCGTGTCCAGGCCGCGCGCGGCCATCTTGCGCGCAATCGCCAGACCAACCACGCCGGCGCCGGCGACGATGCAGTCGATCTGTTCCATTCTCAGCCTGCCTTGGCCGTGTCGGCGGCGCGCCTGCTGAGCAGCCGTTCGAGAATCACGTTTCCACCCTCGGTGATATCGGCGATGATCGCACGTTCGGCGGCATCGGCATCCTTCTTTTCGACCGCGGCGAGCACCGCGTGGTGATTGTCGATCATGGCGCGGCCGCCTTCATGATAGGATTCCGCGATCAGCGGACCCATCTGCAGCCAGAGCCGGTTAAGGATGCCGCGCAGCACCACCATGTCGCCTATGTCGGCAAGCGCGAAGTGGAATGTCTGGTTGAGCTCCAGCCCTTCGGTCCAGTTCCTGTCGGCGATCGCGCGCTCGTTGCGGGCGATCAGATCGCGCAGCCGCTCGATATCCCTGGCCGTCGCCTTGAGCGCGGCCTCGCGCGCGGCGAGACCTTCGAGCTTCAGCCTGATCTGGCGGATCTCGCGATAGCGTTCCAGCGTGATGATGGGAACGCGCACCTCGCGCGCCGATTTCTGCACCAGCGCCTCGTCCTGGATGAGGCGCAGGATCGCGTCGCGCACCGGCGTGACGCTGGTTCCGAGCGACTGGGCGAGGTCGCGGATGGTCAGCCTGGCATCCGGCGCGAAACGCCCCTTGATCAGCGCCTCGGCGACGCGCGCATAGACGGTTTCGCCGAGGTTTTCGCGCTCGAGCGCTTCGAAGCTGAAGCTCGCCATGCCGTTCCCGTCCCGTTTTTGGCCGCCGGCCCAAAAGGGCTTGACAGTATATCTTATAAGAAACATGATGCATCAAACAGCATAATGCAAGAGGGAACTGCGACCCCTTGGACGAGGGGAGGCAGGGCAATTCCCGCTTGGATGCCTGCAGACAGGAGCCGTCATGGACGCCAGACCGAATTCCCCAGAAGCCCGCGACATCCGCTACCACCTGCATGGCTACACCAACGCCCGCAAGCACCAGGAGACGGGGCCGCTGGTGATCGAAAAGGGCGATGGCATCTATGTCGAGGACATCGCCGGCAATCGCTATATCGAGGCGATGGCGGGTTTGTGGAGCGTCGCCGTCGGCTTCTCGGAAAAGCGACTGGTGGATGCTGCGACGAGGCAGATGTCGAAGCTGCCCTTCTATCACGACTTCGGCTCGAAGGCGCATTCGCCGTTGATCGACCTGGCTGAGCAACTGGTTCAGATGGCGCCGGTGCCGATGAGCAAGGCCTATTTCACCAATTCCGGTTCCGAGGCCAACGACACCGCGATCAAGATGATCTGGTATCGGTCGAACGCGCTCGGCCAGCCGGCGCGCAAGAAGATCATCAGCCGCAAGCGCGGCTATCATGGCGTCACCATCGCCTCGGCGAGCCTGACCGGCCTGCCCAACAACCATCTCTCCTTCGACCTGCCGATCGCCAATATCCTGCACACGTCGACGCCGCATCACTGGCGCGACGCGGAGCCCGGCGAAAGCGAGGAGCAGTTTTCCGCGCGGCTCGCCGACGATCTGGAAAAGCTCATCCTTGCCGAGGGGCCTGAAACGATCGCCGCCTTTATCGGCGAGCCGATCATGGGCGCCGGTGGCGTCGTCGTTCCGCCTGCCGGCTATTGGGAAAAGATCCAGGCGGTGCTGTCGAAATACGACATCCTGCTGGTGGCCGACGAGGTGATCTGCGGTTTCGGCCGCACCGGCGAGATGTTCGGCTCGCAGACCTTCGGCATCAAGCCCGACATCTTGGTGCTGTCGAAGCAGATTTCGTCCTCCTACCTGCCGATCTCGGCGCTCGTCATCAATGACAAGGTGTTCGAGCCGATCGCCGACGAGAGCGACCGCATCGGCACCTTCGGCCACGGCTTCACCGGTGGCGGTCATCCGGTCGCCGCGGCCGTCGCGCTGGAGAACATCAAGCTGATCGAGGAGCGCGACCTCGTCGGCAACGCGCGCAAGGTCGGCGCGCATCTGCAGGCAAGGCTGCGCAAGCTCGCCTCGCATCCGCTGGTCGGCGAGGTGCGCGGCGTCGGCCTCATCGCGGCCGTTGAGCTCGTCGCCGACAAGGCAAGCCAGGCGCCCTGGGGCAAGCCGGCGGCGCTCGGCGCGCTGGTCAACGGCTTCCTGCAGCAGAACGGCGTCATCTCGCGCAATATGGGCGACGCCATCGCCTTCTGTCCGCCGTTGATCATCACCGAGGCGCAGGTCGACGCTTTGGTCGATGCGTTCGAGCGTTCGCTCGACGCCGCGTTGCCGCAGGTTCGGGCGCAGGGCTGAGCCAGCCTAGAGCAGTCGAAACGCCCTGTCGGGCGCGCGGCCTATCGCGCGCATTGACACATAAGATATAAGATGTAAGTTGTGAGTTGCGCGATCCAAAAGAGCTGAATGGATACATTTGTACGAAATTCCGCATTTTGAAGTTTGAAATGCCGACGAAGAAGTGGCAGATTGGATACAAAACTGACCGGGATTAACCGGTCGATCGAGTAGAAACTCCAGGCCCTCCAAGGGCAGCTGTTCAAATGGGAGACTGATATGAGTGGATTGAAGAAGACGCTGGCTTTGGCGCTGTCGGCGACGGTGCTGTCGGCCGGAATGGCGCATGCCGCCGACTGGTGGCCGTTCAAGATCGCCTCGGCGAAGGATGGCGACCTCAAGAAGGTCGGAGAGATCGAATACAAGCCGCTCGACAAGGCGGAGAAGCCCTGGAAGCTCTGCGTGCTCTTCCCACATCTGCAGGACAGCTATTGGGTGTCGGTGGACTACGGCATCGTCGAGGAGGCCAAGCGCCTGGGCGTCAAGGTGACGGTGCTGCAGGCGGGTGGATACACCGCGCTGCCGAAGCAGATCTCGCAATATGACGACTGCGTCGCCGCGGGCGCCGACGCCATCCTGATCTCGGCGATCTCGGAAGCCGGCATGGCCGCCAAGATCAACGAAGGCATGGGCAAGGGCATCGTCAACATCGCCGTCGCCAATCCGATCCTGGAGACGCCGATAACCGCCCGCATCACGCCCGATTTCTACCAGAAGGGTTTTCAGACCGGCGAGTATGTGAAGAAATTTCTCGGCGACAAGCAGGGCACCGCGGTTGCATTCCCGGGTCCGCAGGGCAGCGGCTGGGCCGAGACCTACATGAACGGCTTCCGTGACAGCACCAAGAGCGGCAACATCAAGCTGGTCGGCGAAATGTTCGGCGAGGCCAGCGTGCCGGCGCAGCTCAAGCTGGTCGAGGATGCGCTGCAGACCCATCCGGACGTCAACGTCATCTGGGGCGGCGCCCCGACGGCGGAAGCCGCGATTGGCGCCGTGGCCGATGCCGGCCTGAGCAACGTAACGATCATGTCCTCCTATGAGAACCAGACCATGCTGAAGGCCGTCAAGGACGGCTCGGTGCTCGGCTTCGCCACCGAATATCCGGTCATCATGGGACGCATCGGCGTCGACCTCGCGGTCCGCGCCCTGGAGAAGAAGGATCACGAAAAGGTCCTGCTGGTTGCCCCCGGCATCGTTACCAAGGACAATGTCGACAAGATCGACACGACCCAGATCTTCGCGCCGGACAACTGGCGCCCCGTGTTCTCGGTCGAATAGTAACGTGGCCGCCGGCGCGGCCTTCAGCTTCGCGATTGGATCGCGATCCTCCCGGCCTGACCGCCTTGCAGAAGGCGGTCAGGCGACTTGATGCAATTCCTGGCAAAACCGCCGCGCAGTTTACCCGAATTGCTCTTGCCGGCTTTGGGGCCTTTGGACGAGATGCTGCAAGTTACAGGGTTCACCAAGAGATTCCGAGGCGTAGCCGCGCTCGACAATGTCGACTTCTCCCTCAACGAGGGCGAGGTCCATGCGTTGCTTGGCGAGAATGGCGCCGGCAAGTCGACGCTCATCAATCTCATTGCCGGCACGTTTCCCTGGGCTGAAGGCGTCTACCGCATCAATGGCCGCACCATCACCAGCCTGACGCCGCAGGTGGCGCAAGAGATCGGCATTGCCGCGGTCTTCCAGGAATTCAGCCTGGTTCCGGACCTAACCGTGGTCGAAAACATCTTCCTCGGCCGGGAACAGTCATCCGGGCTGTTCCTGAAACGCAAGCAGATGCGCCAGGCAGCGGCCGAGTTGCTGGACAGCCTCGGCTTCCATTTGCCGCTCGACGAGAAGGTCGCATTCCTATCGCGCGCGCAAAAGCAGATGGTCGAGATCGCCAAGGCGCTGCGCATGCGGCCAAAGGTGCTCATCCTCGACGAGCCGACCGCGTCGCTCACCGACGGCGAGGCGGAGAAACTGTTCAACGCCGTGGTGCTGCTCAAGGCGCGCGGCGTCGGCATCATCTATGTCTCGCATCGTATGAGCGAGATCCGCAATCTCTCCGACCGCGTCACCGTGCTGCGCGGCGGCAAGAAGATCGGCACGGTCGTCACCGCCGAGATTTCGGACGAGGGGCTGATCGAGATGATGGTCGGCCGTCCCGTCGACCAGCTTTTTCCGAAGATCGAGCACAAGCCCGGCGCAGTCAGGCTCGAAGTGCGGGATCTCACGACGGAAAAGCACTCCGTCATCGGCGCTTCCTTTATCGCCCGCGCGGGCGAGGTGGTCGGCTTGGCCGGTCTCGTCGGCTGCGGGCGCAGCGAACTCTGCCGCGCCGTCTTCGGCCTGGAGACCGTCGAGGCCGGCGCGATCATGCTGGGCGACAAGGCGGTCGAGCGGCCGACGCCGACGTCGATGCTTGCCGCCAATGTCTGCTATTTCCCGGCAGATCGCGGCTCGGAGGGCCTGGCGCTGGCACGCTCGGCGCGCGAGAACGCAACCATGAGCTCGCTCGACCTGCCGGAACTGTCGTCCGGGCCGGTGCTGAAATTCTGGCGCGAGAACGAGACGATCAAGACGCCGCTCGCCAATCTGGCGCTGAGGCCCATGGCGCCTGAGCGCAAGGCGTCCGCCTTCTCCGGCGGCAACCAGCAGAAGCTGATGCTGGCGCGCGGGCTGATGAAGCCGTTCGACGTCTACCTGTTCGACGAACCGACCGTCGGCATCGATGTCGGCGCCAAGGCCGATGTCTACAATCTCATCAAGTCGCTGGTCGAGGCCGGCGCCTCGGTCGTGGTCTCGACATCCGAATTGCCGGAGCTGATCAATCTCGCCTCGCGGGTCTATGTCATGCATGAAGGCAAGGTGGTCGCCGAGCTTGCACAGGATGAGCTCAGCGAAGCCCAGGTCCTGTCGCATTATTTCGGAGGTCGCGCATGAGCTCGGAAACGGCGACCATGACCGTTGCCAACGCGCCATCGCATCGCGCGAGCCGGCTCGACCGCTTCCTCATGCAAGGCGGCATCGTCATCACGTTCCTGGTCGTGGCGGTGGTCGCGACCGCGCTGATCGAGCCACGCTTCCTCAACCGGCTCAACCTGCTCAATGTCATGCGCAATTTCGCGCTGCTGCTCATCCCGTCGCTGGCGCAGATGCTGGTGATGACGGCCGGCGGCTTCGACCTCTCCGTCGGCGCCGTGGTGGCGGCGACCTCGGTGGTGACGGCTGCCGTGATGCTTGTCGGCAGCGGCTATTTCCCGGGCATGGAGCTGGTCGTCATCCTTGCCTCGCTGGTCATCGCGCTCGGCGCCGGCGCGCTTGTCGGGCTGGTCAATGCCGGGCTTGTGGCGACCTTCTCGCTCTCGCCCTTCATGGTGACGCTGGCGATGATGTCGGTGCTGATGGGCATCGCGCTCTATTTCACGCAAGGCATCCCGATCTATGGCGTGGCCGACTCCTTCATTGCCAATGTCGGACGCGGCCAGTTCCTCAGCCTGCCGATCGTGCTCTGGGTGGGATTGGCGGTGCTTGCCGCCTGCATCGTCATGCAGCGCTTCACGGCGCTCGGCCGCCACATCTATGCGGTCGGCAGCGATCAGCGCTCGGCGCGCCTGTCGGGTGTCTCCACCGGCCGCACGCTGATGGTGGCCTATATGCTTGCCGGCCTGCTCGCCGCGCTCACCGGCTTCCTGATGACGTCGCGGCTCGGCTCCGGCCAGTCGACGATCGGCGGAACCCTGGCGCTCGAAACCATTGCCGCTGCCGTCATCGGCGGCGTCTCGCTGCGCGGCGGCGTCGGCCGCGCGGAACTGGTGGCGCTTGCGGCGCTGTTCCTGTCGGTCATCGCCAACGCGATGAACCTGGTGCAGGTCGACAGCAAGTACCAGACGCTGGTGCTCGGCGCGGTTTTGATCATAGCCTTAGCCATCGAACGGCTTCTGCTGAGGAAGCGGCAGTCATGAGCATGGAGGCCAAGACACAACCGATGGCTCAGAGCTCCGGCCTTTCGCTGAAAGAGTTATTGCGCGCCGCGCGTTTGCCGATCGCCATTGTCGTTGTCCTCATCCTGTTCGGCCTGGTCGAGCCGCGTGTTCTGTCCCTCGGCAATTTCCGCAACATCGCGCTGCAGGCGAGCTATCTCGCGATCTTCGCCATGGCGCAGACCATGGTGCTTCTGACCCGCGGCTTCGACCTTTCTCTCGGCTACACCGTCTCGCTGGTCAGCGTCGCCGCCTCGATGGCGATGGTGGCGATGGGCGGCGGCGATGCCTCGATCCTCTATGGCGTCGGCGCCGCGGTGCTAATCGCCGGCGCGATCGGCCTCGCCAACGGCGTGCTGATAGCCGGCATCGGCATCAACCCGCTGGTGACGACGCTCGGCATGGCCAATATGGTGCTGGCCTTCGCCTCGACGATCAGCGGTGGCTTCCCAGTCACCGGCTTGCCGAAGGGCCTCACCGCCGAGTTCGCGCAGGGATCGCCGCTCTCGATTCCGATGCCGATCTGGATCGCCGCGCTGGCGTTCCTGCTTCTGTTCCTGACGCTCAAGGCGACGCGCTTCGGTCGAAGCCTCTACATCATCGGCGCCAATCCCAGGGCGGCGGTGGCGGCAGGCATCCGCACCGTGCCGGTGCTGGTGCTGGCCTACGTGCTTTGCGCGCTGCTGGCAGCGCTCGGCGCCCTTTTGCTCACCGCGCGCACCGGCTCCGGCGAGCCGAATCTCGGCGGCAATCTCACACTGGAAGCCATCGCGGCCGCCGTGGTCGGCGGCGTGCGCCTTTCCGGCGGCGAGGGCGGCGTGGGCGCCGCCGTGCTCGGCGCGCTGTTCGTCACCGTGCTCTCCAACGGCATGAACCTCGTCCAGATCGACGGCTATCTGCAGCAGATCTGCCTGGGCGTCATCATCATCGTCAGCCTGATCGTCAATCGCGACGAAGCCAGGCGCTGATACTCCAACCCTTCGGGAAGCTCGTATGGCCTATCAAGTTTGCATCGACATCGGCGGCACCTTCACCGACTGCCTTGTCTCGAACAGCAAGGGCGAGATCGCCATCTTCAAGTCGCCGACGACGCCGGGCGAATTCGAAAAAGGCTTCATCAACGTGCTGCATGTCGCGGCCGAGGGGTATGGCCTGAGCGGCGCCGACTTCATGAGAGAGATCGACCTCATCGTGCACGGTTCGACCGTGTCCACCAACGCGCTGGTCGAGCGCAAGACGGTCAAGGTCGGCCTCATCCTGACCGCCGGCCACCAGGACATACTGGTGCTGCGCGAAGGTCCGCGCAAAGGCGCCTTCCAGTGGCGGCTGAACTATCCCGATCCCTATGTGCCGCGGCATCTCACCAAGACCGTCGCCGGCCGTATCGACGCGCGCGGCCGCGAGCTTGCGCCGCTTTCGCTGGATGACGTGCGCAAGGCCGCCGCCGAGTTCCGCGGCCTGGGCGTCGAGGCGATCGCCGTCGGCCTCTTATGGTCGGTGGTCAATCCGGCGCATGAGCTTGCCGTGCGCGAGATCCTGGAGAAGGAGCTGCCCGGCATCCCGGTGACGCTCAGCCACGAGATCAACCCGATGCCGCGTGAATACAAACGCATCATCGCGGCCGCGATCGATGCCTCGATCAATCCGATCGTGCGCACATATATCGAGAAGCTGAAGACGGCGCTCGACGAGGAAGGTTTCGAAGGCGAACTGCTGCTGGCCAATTGCGTCGGCGGCATGATGCCTTTGGCTGAGATGATCCGGAAGCCGATCTACAGCGTCATGTCCGGCCCGACGCTGGCGCCGATGGCGGCGCTGGCGCTCTCCGACGAGCCCGACATCATCGTCGGCGACATGGGCGGCACCACCTTCGACGTGTCGGCGCTGCGCGACCACCAGATCATCGTCACGCCGGACAGTATGATCCATGACGATTCGCTCGGCATCCCCAAGGTCGACGTGCGCTCGGTCGGCGCCGGCGGCGGCTCCATCGCCTTCGTCGACGAAGGCGGGTTGCTGCAGGTCGGCCCGCGCAGCGCCGGCGCGCGGCCGGGTCCGGCCTGCTACGGCCAGGGCGGCACCGAGCCGACGGTGACGGACGCCAATGTCGTGCTCGGCATCGTCGATCCGGATTACTTCCTCGGCGGCAAGATGCAGCTGAAGCGCGAGCTGGCGGAAGCGGCGGTCGACAAGATCGCGACGCGGCTCGGCGTGTCGCGGCAGGAAGCGGCCTACGCGATCTACACCACCAGCAACCACAACATGGTGGCGGCGATCGAGGAGATCACCGTGCGCGAAGGCATCAATCCGCGCGACTCCTTCTTCGTCTGCGGCGGCGGCGCCACCGCTATCCACATCGCCGAGATGGCCGACATCCTCGGCTTGAAGCGCTACATGGTGCCGCGCTTCATGGCCGGCCTCAGCGCTTTCGGCGGCCTGATCTCCGATATCCGTTCGGAAGAGAGCGCGGTGCTGCTCACCTCCGATGCCGACTTCAACGTTGCCGGCGTCAACGATGCGCTGAAGCGCCTGAAACAGGCCGGCAACAATTTTCTCGCCGACGCCGGCGTCGCGCCGGAAAACCGCCAGTTCGAATTCTCCTTCCTCGGTCGCTACGAATACCAGTCCTTCGAGATTGAGGTGCCTTTCGAGGCCAAGGACGGGATGGTGTCCGAGAGCGATCTGCCGGGTCTGGTCGAGGCCTTCCACAAGATGCATGAGCGCATCTATTCGATCCGCGCCGACAACGACGTCGTCGAGTTCACGGCGTGGAAGCTGCGCGCCATCGGCAAGCGCTCCGGCCAAGACATCTGGCAGAAGAACACGCTGCCCGATCAGGTCGGCGCCATCGACCTGAAGGCCAGGCGCGGCATCTACCAGCAGGAGAGCGGCCGTGTCGAAACGGTGCCCGTCTACGAACTTGCGCAGCTACGTGCCGGCGCGCAGCTTGCCGGCCCCTGCCTTGTCGAAGCCGAGACCTTCACGGCTTATCTCAAGGACCAGCATCAAGGGCAGATCGACCGTTACGGCAATCTCGTCGTCAACATCGCCTAGTTCCACAATCACGTGAGAGAACGACCCATGGACTCCATCAACAGGCTCGAACTCGACGTCGTCACTGAACGCCGTGTCGACCCCTTCCTGATGTCAGTGCTGAAAAGCCGCTTCGAGGCGATCGTGCGCGAGATGACCCTGGTCGTCATGCGCGCCAGCCGCTCGGCGGTGATCAAGAACGCGCGCGACTTCTCCTGCGCCATCCTGACCTACGATCACCGGTTGGTCTCGGTCGAGGACGCCCTGCCGATCCACGTCATGTCTATGGACATGGCGACGCGGCCGCTGACCGACCTGTTCGACGACATCACGCAGGGAGACATCTTCCTCAACAACTGCCCCTACACCGGCGGCACGCACCATGCCGACCTGATCATGGCGATGCCGGTGTTCTTCGAGGGCGAGCCGCTGTTCTGGGTCGTGGCGCTGTCGCACCACGCCGACACCGGCGCGCCAGTGCCGTCGACCTATCTGCCCTTCGCCAAGAACATCTTCGAGGAAGGCATGCATTTCCCTTGCGTGCGCGTCGCGCAGAACTACGAGGAGAAGAAGGACATCCTGCGCATCGGCACGATGCGCAACCGCGTGCCGGACATGTGGCTGGGCGACGTGCGCGCGCAGATCGGCGCCTGCCGCACCGGCGAGCGCCGCATCAGCGAGTTGTTCGCGCGCTACGGCTGCGACACCATTCTCGGTTTCGTCGAGGATTGGTTTGACTACGGCGCGCGCTGCGCCAAGGCGGCGATCGCCAAGCTGCCGGCCGGCAGCTACAGCTACGAGACTCGCCATGACCCGGTGCCGGGCGTCGCCGACGAAGGCATCCCGGTCAAGGTGACGATCAATGTCTATCCGGAGAAGGGCGAGATCGTCGTCGACGTGCGCGACAACATCGACAATGTGCCGGGCGGCCTTAACCTGTCAGAGAACACCGCGACCGGCTCCTGCCGCATCGGCGTTTTCAACAATCTCGACGAAAGCATTCCCCACAATGAGGGCGCGAAGTCGCAGATCAAGGTGCTGTTGCGCGAGGGAAGCGTCATCGGCAAGCCGAAATATCCGGTCGGCACCTCGGTCGCCACCACCAATGTCAACGACCGGCTGATGATCGCCGGCAATTGCGTCTTCTCGCGCATGGGCGCGCCTTACGGTCAGGCCGAGAGCGGCTCGCACCTGCCGGCCGGCGTCGGCGTCATCTCCGGCGCGGACCCGTTCAAGCACGGCAAGTCCTATGTCAACCAGGTCTTCGTCGGTTATGCCGGCGGCGGCGCCCGCTACGGCTTCGACGGCTGGCTGACCTATTGCGGTCCGGCCAATGCCGGCCTCATCCAACTCGACTCGGTCGAGGTCGACGAGTCGATGTATCCGATCGTCATCGAGCGTCGTGGCGTGCTGCCCGGATCGCAGGGCTTCGGCGAGTTCGAGGGCGCGCCGGCGACCGGCGGCGTCTTTTATCCGCTCGACCACGACATGACGATTGTCTACGCGGCCGACGGCACCAGCTTCCCGCCGCGCGGCGTGCTGGGCGGGGGCGACGGTAAGGAGAGCGAGACGATCAAGCTCCGCGCCGGCGAAAAGATCGTGCTGCCGGCCTTCAGCGAGGAGACGATCGAGGACGGCGCCAGGATCGAATTCACCGCCTGCGGCGGCGGCGGTTACGGCGATCCGCTGAAGCGCGATCCGAAGCGGGTGGCCGCGACCGTAAATCGCGGCTGGCTGAGCCGCGAGGACGCCGAGACGGTCTACAAGGTGGTTCTGGTCGAGGCCGACGAGCCTGGCCTGCTCCAGGTCGACGAGGCCCGTACATCCGCCCTTAGAACGGTTTGACTCCAAGAGGCGTGGAACGGGTCTGCAAGGGACTTCGGATTTGCCGGTGTCGCCAACACACTCAAGCCCGAACTGATCTCGTTGCAGCTTGAGAGCATGCCCTGCATCTCGGTCGTGGCGACCCGGTTCCACCCCGGGACTATGTTGTCCAAATCAATGGAGCGCAGGCTCGGGTCAATGAAAGAGGCCGATACAGGGTCGATGCGGGCGACGTGGTTGTTCGGGCCACACGCCAAGATTGGAGAGAGCAGGGATCGTGGAATAGGCCGCCTGGCGACCCTCGATCGGACGCCGGCGTCTCGACCCGGCATTTTGATCGCTGCCGATTCGGCTACGGTTGGATCTTTCGCCGAATCGCATCGGGTGAATTGGAATCGAATCAACCAAACTGCTAATTTTTGCTATCTATTGCTATATCTGTCGCGCGGTCCCATATATCCCGGGAAGGTTCCCCATGCCCAATTATGCCTTGAACGATCATTACGAGCGCTTCATCAAGAAGCAGCTCGAGTCGGGCCGCTACAACAATGCCAGCGAGGTTGTCCGCGCCGGCCTGCGTATGCTCGAGGATTTTGAGGCGGAGCGAGAGAAGTGGCTGCGCGAGGAAATCCCGTCTCGCATGGCCGAGCTCCAGCAGGATCCGGCAAAGGGAATCCCCGCTGAAACGGTGTTCTGCCGGCTGGAGGCCCGTCATCGCGCGCGGCAGGCGAAAGCCAAGTAGGGGATGGAATACCGGGTTGTCTTCCACGCGAGCGCGGAAGCCGAGCTCGAACAGCTCTATGACGATATAGCCGGGCGTGAGTCGCCGGCGGTTGCCTGGGATTTTGTCGTCGGCATCCGCGATCATTGTCTGGGCTTGTCGACTTTTCCACAGCGCGGCACCGAGCGGGTGGAGATCATGCCGGGGCTGCGGATTATCGGTTATCGCCGCGCGGTCAGTATCGTTTTCACCGTCGATGGCGAACGTGTGCTGATCCTGGGCATCTTCTACGCCGGCCGGAGCATTACGCCTGAATTGCTCGAAGAGCGGCTCTAAACCGACGTTCAGGCGGCCGTGGCGGTCGACATTCGGCTAAGCGCCGCAGGGACGATTTCGGTTGAAAGCATCCCGCTCGGCGGAGCGGTTGTGGCCGCTATCGCCGTGATGGCCTGGCAACGGGCCGCCGGCCAAAATTGAACCAAGCCAGCTCACGATTTTTGCCTTCGTGGATATCTCCACGAGAAATCGAAAAAAGAGCGATCTTGGCTGTTGACAGGTCGATCGGGTGGCGACTATATACGCCCCACGAACGAGGGCGGTGCGCCGCTGGCGACGAAGAAGTTTGCTTCTAAATCTGCCC
>NZ_JAVIIV010000036.1:0-38621 GCF_033977215.1 Mesorhizobium humile | reverse complement strand
GGGCGGAGCAGGAGCGAAGCTCCGTCGCGAAGACCCTAGAATCCATGCCGTTACCTTCGCCAAGGAGTGCAGCGGAGCAAACTTCTGCACGCAGCAACGCTTCCAAGTCACGGCATGGATTCTATGGTCTGCGCCGCGTCGCTTCGCGCCTTGCTCCGCCATAGAATGACGAGGTTGGGGCGGCTTTCGACCAATCCCCGGCGTTTGCGCTGATTTCACGAAATAGACGGTGAGGGACTAATCCGCGTCGAGCACGAAAGAGCTCACCACTTTCCCCGCTTCGTCCGCAAGCGGCGCCCATTTCCGCGTCGCTTCCTCAGCGCTGTCGCCGGTGATCCCGCAATCGACGAAGCCGTAATGCGAACGGCGCAGCGTCAGCGCGATGCGGGAGTGGCCGTAGAAGCTGACATTGTCATCGGCATAGTGGAAATCCATGTCGGCGATCCGCACCGGATAGCCGTCCGGGAAATGCGCCAGCCTGTCCAGGCTGAAGCTGGCCGACTAATAGGCAACGCCGATCATGGTCTGCCAGTTGCTCAGCACCCAGTCTTTCTCCATGAACGCTCTGGGATCTGGCGGATTGTCGGGGGCAGCCGGGTCGTAGCGATTTTGCGATACCCTGCAGGTCAGGCCCTCTTCGCCGGTTTTGAGCTTGAGCCGCATCGTATCGCCAAAGGTGGCTTCGCTCGTCCATTCTTCGGGATAGGTCAGCGAAAAGCCGTGCTCCTTGTCGTGAACGGTCTTGTCCGCGGCAAGCGCCACCGACCCGCAGGTCAGACATGCGGCCGCCGCCGCAACAAGAAAAAGACGCATTCCAAAGCCCCCTCGCTGCGGCCGATCCTATCACAGGCAGTTGGTCGTTGCCGCCTTGCCTCCGCCACAAATCCGGCGACTGTGGCGTCAGCGCGCTTCGCCATGCCATGATGGAGCGCTAGAGCAATTCTAGGAAAAGTGTGAGCGGTCGGGCTGGGCGCCTTCGCCGTAGCCTTTTGCCTGGAATTGCGTCAAAACAAAGAGATAGAGTGGTTCGCCGTTTTCGTGAAACGGGTGAAACGCTCTGGGGGACAATCTTCGAAACGCCGGCGGAGACATGCGAGCCGTTCTTGCCATTCTGCCGCTGTTTTTGCTATCCGACTGCGCCAATCCATGGACCAGGGTGCCGGAATCAGAATTGCCGAAGCCGATCCGCTACGCCATGGCGCGCCCCTCGCCTTTCGTCATCGGCAATTATTGCGGCCCGGGCACGCGCACCGGCGATCTGTCGGCAAGGCCGGTCGACCGTCTCGACGCGGCCTGCCAGGTCCATGACGCCTGCTATATTGCAAGGCACAATCATTGCGACTGCGACGGCGCGCTGGTCGCCTCAGCAAGGAATATCCGCGACGACAGGGCGACGCCGCGCAAGATGCGAAGCGAGGCCGAGTTGCTGATCGCCACCTTCGCGTTTCCCCTCTGCAGGGTCTTCCCGCAAGGCTTCATGCCGCCGCGCGACCCTACCGGGCTCAAGGCTATCAACGGGGCGACCGGATGAGGCTCAAGTCAGCTGTCGCCAAGGCGTGGCTTGGACTGGCGCTGGCAGCACTTGCCGGTTGCGCCGGCATGCCCGGGCATTCGGCCTGCGCCTTCTTTCCGGGCGACGGCGCCTGCGGCGGCTTGCCGGTCTCGGCCGATAGCAACGGCGCCGAGATCGCCGGAGCACACTATTTCGCCAGCGACGGCAACAGCGCCTATGACAAGCAGTTCCAGGCGCTGCTCGCCCAAAGCCGCCTCGATGCGCTCGACCGCGCCAACGGCACCGGCCGCTTCGGCCGCGACTGGCGCGATGTCCAAAACAGCGACTTCCACGCGACCTATCCGAAGCTGCAACGGCGCGCCAAACCGCTCGACGACACCGAGCTGGCGCCGACGTCAGACAAGCCGGGCGAAGGCCGGTTCACCGGGCGCTGGCGCATGTCGCGCCAGACGCTCTATCTCGATGCCGCCGCGCGGCCCTCGGCGCCCAAGACCTTCAGCTTCTCCGGCCTTGAGGCACGTTCGGTCGAGATCGTGCTGCGCCAGGCGGGGCAACAGCCCGTCGACATCGGCGGCACCTGCAACGGTCCGCTCGCGATCCGGGCGTCGGGACGATCGACCACCGTCGCCGCGGCCTCGCCATTCCATCTGAGCCTGACCGCCGCCGAAACCTCGGTCAGCCTGTTTCCGGACCAGGCGCTGACCCGCTGCGATCTGCGCGTCGCTTCCACCCTGGCGCCGGCCGGCGCGCCGCTGACCTTGCTGCGCGAAGAGAGCGCCGATCCCTGGATCGCGGGGCTCGACAGCCGCTACGACCGCTGTCCGGTGCCCGACCCGGCCGGGATGGAGGAACTCGACCGCGTCTTCTATGCCGGGCGCTGGCTGTCGCAGACCTGCGCCCTGCCGCTGGGGTCTCCGACCCTGCTGCGCAAATCGCGCGACGGTTTCAACGCCAAGATCGAGGCCCTGCTCGGCAGGACGTTGCCCGACAGCGCCTTCGACAAGGCCGACCCCGAGCTGCCGCTCGATTTCTCCAACGCGCCGAAACTCAGGCTGATCTATCTGTCGTCGCTGGAGTTCAAGGCGGATTTCTCCGGCCGCATCATGGAGCGCCTGGTCCGCCATCACGCGGCACTTGGCACCAAGGTGCGCATCCTGGTGACCGACGTTCTGGAACGCGAGAAGGACGACGTCATGCTGCATCGGCTGGCGGCGGAGTTCCCCAACGTCCAATTGCAGGAATATCGCTGGCAGGCTGACCACGGCGCGCCGTTCGACGAGCAGATCTCGCAGCTGCACAAGGTTCACCATATCAAGATGCTGGCGACGCTGGCCGAAGAGCCCGGACGCTCGCGCGTCATCATCGGCGGCCGCAACATCCATGACGGCTTCCTGTTCCACAGACCGGTCGACCTGACCCGCTATCCGGACCTGGAGCAATACGGCAAGACCGACGGCTTCTCGCTGAACTACTATTCCAACTGGAGCGACTTCGACATCGAGATCGCCGACCCAGCGACCGTCGAGACGCTGGCCGCGCATCTGTCGACCGTCTGGCTGCGCGACGCCGACACCAATTTGTCGCGGCCGTTTTCCATTCCGGTCCGTTCCGGCGCGGCCCCGCGCGGCGTGGCGCGGCATTTCATTTCCGTGCCCTACGAGGACGGGCACGCGCTGGAGGCCTATTTCGTCGAGCTGATCGACACCGCCGAGCACCGCATCCAGATCGTCAATCCCTATCTCAACCTGACGCCCGATATCACCCGGGCCTTCGACCGGGCGCTGGCCAGGGGCGTGAAGATCGATGTCGTCGGCCGCATCGACCTCAAGGGCGATATCGGCGGCCGGTTCCTCACCGCGCTCAACAAGCTGTTCGTCGAGAAATATGGCGACCGCGTCAACATCCGCGAGTTCAAGGCGCCCGATGTCGTCTTGCATTCCAAGATCATGATGATCGACGAAAGGCTGGTCGCCATCTCCTCGGTCAACCTCAACAACCGCAGCTTCTTCCACGACTCGGAGAACGGCATGGTCGTGCTCGATCCGGCTTTCTACCGCCGTATGAAGCCGGTCTATGACGACTACCTCGCCCATTCGCGCCCGGTCGCCACCAATGTCACGATCGGCTGGGCCTACCGGCTGCTGTTCAGCGACACCTGGGTCCGGGAGGCGTTCTGAACGCCACCGCTGGACATGAATTAATGCATGTCGCCCAGAAGTGTGCAGCGGTTCTGGGACAACGACATGCATCAAAACAAAGACTTAAAGCGCGTCGCCTGAATCCGTTTCAGCGCGACGCGCTTTAGGTGTGTCGAGATTCAGGTCAGGCCGGCATCACCTGAATATCGGCGCACCTTAGATCGGCTTCAGATACCGCTCCGGGCTCAGATCGCGCGCGTTGATCTCCGGCACCCGGTTCGACATGATGTCGGCAAGCACCTTGGCCGAGCCGCAGGCCATGGTCCAGCCGAGCGTGCCGTGGCCGGTGTTGAGATAGAGGTTGGCAACCTCGCTTAGCCCGATCAGGGGCGGTCCGTCCGGCGTCATCGGCCGCAAGCCGCACCAGAAGCTCGCCGCCTTGAGGTCGCCGCCGCCGGGGAAGAGATCGCCGACCGAGTGTTCGAGCGTGCGGCGGCGCGATTCATGCAGGCGAAGATCATAGCCGGAAATCTCCGCCGTGCCGCCGACGCGGATGCGGTCGCCGAGCCTGGTGATCGCCACCTTGTAGGTCTCGTCCATGACGGTCGACACCGGGGCGGCCTCGGCATTGCTGATCGGCACCGTGATCGAATAGCCCTTGACCGGATAGACCGGAATCGGCCGCCCCAGCGAGCGCATGAATTGCGCCGAATAGCTGCCCATCGCCATCACGAAGGCGTCCGCGGATTTCCATCCGGTATCCGTGAGGATATTGGTGAGGCGGTTGCGATTCCTGACGACTTTCCGGACGGTCGAGCCGTATTCGAAGGTCACGCCCCGCGCCACGCAGAGTTCCGCGAGCTTGTCGGTGAACATCTTGCAGTCGCCGGTCTCGTCACCCGGAAGCCTGAGGCCGCCGACGAACTTGTCGCGCACCGCCGCAAGGGCCGGCTCGGCCCCGACACAGCCGTCACGGTCGAGGATCTCGTAAGGCACGCCGTATTTCTTCAGCACCTCGACGTCGCCGCCGGTGCCGTCGAGCTGCTTCTGCTTGCGGAAGAGCTGCAGCGTGCCTTTGGTCCGTTCGTCGTAGGTGATGCCGGTCGCTTCGCGCAGCGCCTTCAGCGTGTCGCGGCTGTATTCGGCAAGCGGCACCATGCGCGACTTGTTGAGCGCGTAGCGATCGGCCGTGCAGTTGCGCAGCATCTTGAGGAGCCAAGTCCACATATTCGGGTCGAAGGCCGGCCGCACCACCAGCGGTCCGTATTTCATCAGCAGCCATTTGACCGCTTTGACCGGGATGCCGGGTCCGGCCCAGGGCGAGGCATAACCCGGCGATACTTCGCCGGCATTGGCGAAGCTGGTTTCGAGCGCCGGCCCCGGCTGGCGATCGTAGACGGTCACTTCGTGACCGGCCTCGGCGAGGAAGTAGGCGGTGGTGACCCCGATCACGCCGCCGCCCAGCACGATGACTTTCATTCTATGCTCCCTCAAAGCCGATCATGCCGCGGAAGGGCCCGGATCGTCCCCTTCTGTCTGCCGGATTTTGCCGCGTCCGCCAAGAGGCCAGTCACCCGCGGGCGCGCTGTGGACCAGCTTGAGGCCGTGGCGAGATCGTTCGGCGGCGCGGTCCTGCGCCGCTCGCCGCGCGGCCTCCGGCTGATAGGCCACGTCCTCGAGAAAGACCTCCTCGGCAGGGCCGTCGGGCCGCTCGGCCAGCGCGGATTGGCCCGCCCTCATGCCAAGCAGGCAGAGACCGCGCCACGTGGCGACCGGCAGGCTGGAGCCGACGGGAGCGGATGCTTCGGCCTGCACCAGCGTCCGCGTCTGCGACGAACCGCCGCCGACGCGGAAAGTCACGCGGCTGTTGAGCGTGGCAAGGTCGGGCTCGACGACCCTCGCCGCAATAACGCGGCTTTCGGCGAGCTTGCGTTCGAGCATCGGCACGATCGGATCGGCAAACGCGCGACGGCGCATCAGCATCGCCTCGATCATCGCGAAGTCCTTCGCTGTCAGGCGGTAGACGGTGCTGGTCATGCCATCCTCCGCGCTTGTTCGACGGCGTCGATCGTTGCAGAGAGAACCCGGCTGTCGCGGCTCCGCCAGGAGACCGTGCGGCCGGCACGCGCGCCGATCAGCGCCGTACCAAGCGGCGTCAGCACCGATATGCGTTTTTCGGCGATATCGGCCTCCGCCGGATAGACCAGCGTCACCGTCTGAATGCTTCCCTCGGCGTCGTGAAGCGTCACCGTCGAGCCCATCCGCACCACGTCGGCGGGCATTGCCGCCTCGGTGGCGACCCGGGCGCGGTCCATCTCGGCAAGCAGGCCCTCGGCCATGTCGGGCACGCGGTCGAGGAAGGCCCTGGCGAGATTGCTCAGCCGGTCGCGATCCGCCGCGCTGACAAGGATGGTGGAACGCGATTGCGTCGCTGCATGCATGGCAAACCTCATGTGTTGGCGCATCGGGGAAACGGATGCGCGCAAGCCGCCACGTCGAAGGCGGCGAACAAAGCCGGGCCGCAAAGGCCACCGGCTCGATGAAATGTCTGGAATTCAAACGCCCCGGTTCACGCGGCCACCGGCATTGGCGGCCACGCCGGGGCTACGCTCCCGCGATGGGGCAAACCCTGAAGCAGGTTTTGATATAAGCGAGGTTGCTCATGCCCCGAACCTTGCCGAGAAGCCCCGGCTTGTCAAGCGAGCCTCCCGCTTCAGAAGCAATCCCAGGAAAAGTGGGCAGCGGTTTTCCGCCCGGGATTGCGAAAATCAAAAGACTTAGAGCGGAGCGGCGATCCTATAAATCGCCGCACCGCTCTAAGCCCCAATGTAGCGGCGGTGAAAGCGCGCACCCAGGCTGGTCAATATCTCGTAGCCGATGGTGCCGGCGTGGCCGGCGGCGTCGTCGACGCTTTGCGAGGGACCGATGAGCTCGACGAGGTCGCCTTCCCTGAGCCGGCCTGCCGGAAGCGCCGAAATGTCGAGGATGATCGAGTCCATCGACACACGCCCGATGAACGGCAAGCGCACGCCCTCGAACCACGCGGCTGAAGCGGCGCGCCGGTGCCAGCCGTCGCCATAGCCCAGTGAAATGGTCGCGAGATCGAGCGGCCCGTCCGCATGATGGGTGTGGCCATAACCGATGCCCACGCCCGCGCCGACCTGCCGCGTCTGCGCCACCTTGGCTTGCAGCCCTATCACCGGCAGCATCGGGTTGGGTGCATGGGGGGTCGGATTGACGCCGTAGAGCGCAGCCCCCGGACGGGCAAGGTCGTAGTGATAAGCCGGTCCGAGAAAGATGCCGGACGAGTTGGCCAGGGAGGCGGGCGCCGCGGGCAGCATCTTGCGCAGCCGTTCGAATTCGCGCCGCTGCTTCTCGTTCGCCGCCTGTTGCGGCTCGTCGGCGCGGGCGAGATGGCTCATCACAAAACGGATGTCGATGCCATCGAAGGCGCCGGTTGCGCTTGCGACCGCCTCGACCTCCGCCGGCGCCATGCCGAGCCTGGCCATGCCGCTGTCGACCTGGATGGCGGCAGGCAGGCTGAGGCCTTTGCCACGCGCGGTCTCGCGCCAGGCCCTCAGCTGCATGGCGCTGTTGATGACCGGGCAAAGCCCAGCCGCCGCGGCTTCCGGTTCCGAACCCGGAGGCAGTCCGTTCAGCACGAAGATGCCCGGCCCCGGCCCGATCGCCTTGCGCAGCGCGATGCCCTCGCCGAGCAGCGCGACGAAGAAGAGGTCGCAGCCCTCTTTCGCCAGCGCCGAGGCCACTTGCGCGGCACCAAGCCCATAGCCGTCGGCCTTGAGCACGCCGGCGCAGCGGACGCCGTTCAGCCGCGCCTTCAGCCGGCGATAGTTTTCCCGAATGGCCCCGAGGTCGATCGTCAGGATCGCCCCGGCGGCAGCCTCGCTCACTGTCGAACCGCTGCTTGCCTCATGTGCCGGAAACCCGCGTCCGGTGTCGTCGTTCATGGCGACCCCCGCTCATTGCATCGACAATCAATAGAATTCTGTCATCGATGCAGCAACTGCCTGAGGCTGTCGAGATTCAGGTCAGGCCGAGTCGGAGTCGAAGACGGGCGCGAAGCGACCAAACTGGGTGGGTTCCGAGAACCGGCCTACGCCGGCCGTAGCCTTCATAGAGCGGAGACACTTATGAGGGCTTCGGCCGGCGAAGGCCGGAGCGGAGCGTACTTAAAGTACGTGAGCACCGGAAGCGCAGGAAGCCGCCATTTGCAGGCCGGCCTCACCTGAATATCGACAGCCTCAGGAAGCCAGGTGCTGGAAGGCCGCCACCACCTGCTCGTAGACCTTGCGCTTGAACGGCACGATCAGCTCGGGAAGCTCCCGCATCGGTCGCCAGGCCCATTCATCGAATTCGGCGGTGTGGCCGCCGGGCGGCGGATTGATCTCGATCTCGCCTTCGTCGCCCTCGAACCGGTAGGCGAACCATTTCTGCGTCTGGCCGCGATAGCGGCCCTTGAAGGCGACGCCGACCAGATGCGGCGGCAGGTCGTAATTGATCCAGTGCGGCGCCTCGGCAAGCAGCGAGACGCTGCGCATGCCGGTTTCCTCGTAGAGCTCGCGCCCGGCGGCCGCGATCGGCTCCTCGCCCTTGTCGATGCCGCCCTGCGGCATCTGCCAAAGCTGCGTCGTGCCGGCAAACTCGCTGTCCGGTTCGGCGATGCGGTGCCCGACCCAGACCAGACCTGCTTTGTTGAGGATCATCAGTCCGACGCAGGGACGATAAGGCAGCGTTTCGGGATCGATCTTTTTTTTGGACATCGGGTTTTCCAGCCGTTTTGAGAATTCGCTCCGGCGAGGCAGGTGGCGAGTGGTTTCGAGAACCGGAGCGGAGCGTACTTTAAAGTACGTGAGCACCGGAAGCGCAGAAAACGCCGCCAGATGCCCGCCGGAGTAGAATTATCAAAACGGCTGCTAGCCTTTTTGCGGATCAATGGCCACCGCCGAGATCGGCACGATCTCGATGCCGCGCTTCTTTGCTTCGGCAATCCAGGACGTCACCGTGTCGACCGTGATGTCGAAGGCCGAACCGATGCCGACCGCGCTGCCCTTGGCCCGCGCCGTCGCTTCCAGGCTGTCGAGCTTCTTGAGGATTTCGCCGCGGTCCTGAACGGCATCGATCGCCATGTCGCCGGCGACGAACGGCACGCCATCCTTCAGCGCGAGATCAGGCGCAACGCTGCGCGAGGATGAGCCGTCGTCGATATAGGCGAGACCCCGCTTGCCGAGCTCGGCCATGAACGGTCCCATCGCCGATGCATCGGCCGAGAAGCGCGCGCCCATATAGTTCATGACCCCGGTATAGTTGGTCGTGCGCGACAGCGCCCAGTGCAGGCTCTTCAGGTTCTCGTCCGGGCTGGCCGCCACCGTCAGCGTGTTGCGGCCGGGATTGACGTTCGGATAATCGAACGGCTCGAGCGGCACCTGCATGACGACCTCATGCCCGCTCTGCCTTGCCGCCTGCATCCAGCGGCCGATGCTGTTGCCTTGCGGCGCGAAGGCCAGCGTCACTTCGGCCGGCAGCTTGGCGATCGCGGCTTGGGTGCCGGTCTGCGAAACCGCGAGGCCGCCGATGACGATCGCCACGCGCGCGCCGCGCGCGCCCGACCACGGCCGCGCATAGACGTCGAAGGGCCGCCTGCCGTCGGCGGAGCGCATCGGCAGCGGACCGGTGTCGCTGGCTTCGATCAGTGCCCTGTCGGGGATGTGGGCGACCTTCAGGTTCTGGCCGAGCGTCGACGGATCGCGGATGACGATCGCCGCCTTCGGCGGACCGTCGCCTTCCTCGGTCTGGACGTGGATGATCTGCGGCCCGCCGCTCTTCATCGGCGTGCTGTTTTGTGGCGTCGCCGCGGCGACCGGGGCCGGCGCGGGCGCCGGCGAAGGCGCCGCCACCGGGGCCGCCGTGACCTTCGGTGTCGAAACGGCCACTTCTTCCGGCTTGCGGAATGGCTTTTCACGCAGCGCGATAGCGCCGGAAACACCGATCACGCCAAGCACGGCCAGCACAGCGACGAGCGAGCCGGAGCCGATGCCGCGCGAGGCCGTGCGCCGAGGCCGGAGTGTCTGTCCCAGCGGGCGTTCGATATCCTTGCCGATCTCAGCCAAGTCGTGTTTCCCCGGAAGCACGCGAAGCTCACGTTCTGCGTGACGTCTCGCGTGAACTTCGCAATCGCTGGCGCGATACCCCAGACGCGTGGCGCCCCAGCCGCGATCCCCGAATCAAACTGCCGGAACCTCGCGGCCCCGGCAGCATTGCATTGCTTCGCTCGACCGGCCAGAGCCGGACTGCATTACTGGTTCAGCACGGCCTTGTCCGGGTTCGGCGGGAACGACGGATCGGTCTTTTCGCCGCGCAACAGCTGCTCGGCATAGATCAGCTGCAAATCGTCCTTCGGATCCGGCGGCACATAGGCGGCCGAGCCCGAACCGGTCTTGCTTTCGTCGGCGCCCTTGATGTGGCCCTTGAGATCGGATTCGCCGCGGGTCAGGTCGCGGCCCTGCAGATCCGGCGGCAATGGCTGGTCGACCTTGATATCGGGCGTGATGCCCTTGCCCTGGATCGACTTGCCCGACGGCGTGTAATAGAGCGCCGTCGTCAGCCTGAGCGCGCCGTTCTCGCCGAGCGGGATGATGGTCTGCACCGAGCCCTTGCCGAAGGACTGCGTGCCGACCACCGTGACGCGACGCAGATCCTGCAGCGCGCCGGCGACGATTTCCGAGGCGCTCGCCGAGCCGCCATTGACCAGCACGATCATCGGCTTGCCGTTGATGTCGTCGACCTGCTTCGGCTTGGCGTCGAAGCGGGTGACGTCCTTCGGGTCGCGGCCGCGCGTCGAAACGATTTCGCCGCGCTTGAGGAAGGCATCCGACACGCTGACCGCCTGGTCGAGCAGGCCACCGGGATTGAGGCGAAGGTCGAGCACGTAGCCTTTCAGCTTGTCGTTCGGCACCTGCTTCTTGATGTTCTCGATGGCGTTCTCGAGATCGTCATAGGTCTTTTCGGTGAAGGAGGTGATCTTCATGTAGCCGATGTCGTTCTCGACCCGGTACTTCACCGCCTTGACCTTGATGATGTCGCGCACCACCGTCAGCTCGATCGGCTTGTCGGCGCCCTGGCGCAGGATGGTAAGCTTGATCGGCGTGTTGACCGGCCCGCGCATCTTCTCGACCGCGTCGTTCAAGGTCAGGCCGCGAACTTCCTCGCCGTCGATCTTGGCGATGTAGTCGCCGGCAAGCACACCCGCCTTGGCGGCCGGCGTGTCGTCGATCGGCGTGATCACCTTGACGAGGTCGTTCTCCATGGTGACCTCGATGCCGAGGCCGCCGAACTCGCCCTTGGTCTGCACGCGCATGTCCTGCGCCTGCTCGGCATTCATGTAGGAAGAGTGCGGGTCAAGCGAGGCCAACATGCCGTTGATGGCGTTCTCGACCAGCGACTTGTCGTCCGGCGGCGTCACGTAATTCGCGCGCACGCGCTCGAAGATGTCGCCGAAGATCGCCAGCTGCTTATACGTTTCCGAACCCGCAGCGTTCGCCGCCGAGCCCGGTGCGCCGTAGACCAGGCTCATTGCCGATGCGCCCATCAGCGCGCCGGCAAACAGAAGCGACAGTTTCCGCATCATTTCACGTCCTTCCAGAAAATCGATCCGCCCACCACGGGGCCGGATCGACGGGTTTTCCATCCTTGCGGAACTCGACATAGAGTTCCGACGTCGAATTCTCATTCCGCGAGGCCGAGGTGCTTGCCACCCGGGCCTCTCCCATCGCGCCGATCGGCTCCCCTGCGAGCACCGACTGTCCCGTCGCGACGCTGATTCTGCTCATCCCCGCCAGAACGACATGATACCCGTCGCCGGCATTGAGGATCAAGAGTTGACCATAGGAGCGAAACGGCCCCGCATAAAGCACGTTTCCATCCGCCGGCGCGGTGACGATGGCCCCCGATTGTGTCGCAACCATGTCACCCTGCATCGCCGCGCCACTGCCGTCGTCGGTGCCGAAACGCCGTTTGATCTTGCCGATGACCGGCAGGGCGATCTGGCCTTGCAAGGCCGAAAACGGCGCCGATCCGGTGAGGCGATTGGCCTCCGGTACCGGCAGCGCGGCGAGCTCGGTGGTCGAGGCCGTCGTGTCGCTGTCCGTCGATTTCCGCTCGCTCGCCTTGACCTGGTCTTGTGCCTTGCGCGCCTTGTCGGCTTCCAGCGAGGCGATCAGGTCCTTGAGGCTGCTTGCCTTCGCCGCCAGCTGTTGCGAGTGCTGCTGTTCGGCCGCGATCGCCGTCTGGGTATCGGCCTGCAGCTTTTTCTTGGCCTCCAGCAGCATGGTGAGCCGCTTCTTTTCGGCCGTCTGGTCGGTGACAGCGGTGGTGAGTCTCGCCCGTTCCGCCTCGATCGAGGCCGTGACGCGGGTCTGCTCCTTGAGATCGGCCATCAGCCTTTCGGTCTGCTGGCGCAGTTCCGGCACCACCGCGCCGAGCAGGATGGCGCTGCGCACCGACGACAGCGCGTCTTCGGGCTTGACCAGGATCGCCGGCGGCGGATTGAGCCCCATGCGCTGCAGGGCGCCCAACACCTCGGCCAGCACGTCGCGCCGCGCCATGAGCGAGGCGCGCAGCTTCGTTTCCTCGGCCTTCAGCCCTTCGAGCTTGGCGCCGATGTCCTCGATGTCCTGGCCGAGCTTCTGCTCCGTCATCGCCGACTGGATGAGCGCCGCGGTGATCGAGGTATAGTCCTTGCGCACAGAGGCGATGTCGGCGGCGAGCTTGGCCAGCCGCTCCGACGACAGCGTGATCTCCTTGGAAACCTGCTCGTATTCGGCCCGGCTCTGATCCGGGTCGGGCGCCAGGTCGAGCGAATTTTCGGCCGCCCGGACCGGCCCGAGCGCGACCGCGGCGGCGACAAGGGTCAAACCGCAACGGCTGCGCCAGGCGCGCGTTCTCGAATTCCAGCCTTCAGACATCAGGCCTCGACTCTATCCGCCGCTTCGTTAACGAACCATCAACCATGTTGGAAGCGGCCCAATAACCCTATTGCCGCGCGATTGGGGCGGAAATCCTGGTGCAAGCCGGCAATCCCCAGCTTTTCGGTCGCTACCGTTATTCACGATCGATGATACGGATGGCCGGAAAGGATGGTCGAGATCCGATAGAGCTGCTCGCCCAGCATCACGCGCACCAGCTGGTGCGGCCAGGTTAGCGCGCCGAATGACAGCACCAGGTCAGCCTGCTCGCGCAAGGACCTGTCGTGGCCGTCGGCGCCGCCGATTGCCACGACCAGTGCCTTGCGACCACTGTCGCGCAATTGGCCGATGCGGGCGGCCAGGTCCTCCGAGGAGACCGACTTGCCGCGTTCGTCGAGCAGGATGAGAACGCTGCCCGGCTGCAACTGCGCCTGCAGCTTCTGGGCTTCCTCGCGGCGGCGCTCGTCGGCGCTTTGTCCGCGGCTTTCGGGGATTTCTACAATGCCGGCAAATTCCAGCCCGACCGCGGGCCCGCTCCTGGCGAAGCGCTCGAAATAGCGGTCGGCGAGTTCTCTCTCGGGGCCGGTCTTCATCCGGCCCACGGCATGAACGGTGATCTTCATCCTCGCCCCGGCGAGCTTGTCCTGGCGCATACCGTGACGGTTCACGGCACGCGGATCAAGGCTCAGTGCAAGGTCTCTTCCTCGAGGTCCGGCGCCTGCCACATCTTTTCGAGATTGTAGAATTCGCGGACTTCGGGGCGGAAGACATGGACGATGATGTCGCCCGAATCGATCAGGACCCAGTCGGCGCCAGCCAGCCCCTCGACGCGCGCCGTGCCGAGGCCGGCATCCTTCAGCGCCTTGAGGAGATGATCGGCGACAGCCGAGACATGACGGTGCGATCGGCCGGAGGCGATGACCATATAGTCGCCGAGGCTCGATTTTCCCTGGATGTCGATTGAGACGATATTTTCGGCCTTGGAGTCTTCCAGACTGGCAAGGACTGTGTCGATGGCGAGGGTCGCGGCGGCGTTGCCGCTGATCCCGGCCGGCGAAGGCATGACGTCAGCCTTCTTCCGCAGTGCTGTTCTCAGTGTGTTTCCTTTCCCAACAAGAACAACCAAATCACCATGCAAATCAGGTGACACCACTTAGATAGGCAGAGTTCCATTGCAGTTTCAAGACGGGCGCGCCCTGCCCGCGCCAACGCGGCTTCCCTCCGCAGGTTCCGTCGTTCCGAAAAATCGGAACCCTTTGCGCTTTGCATGGGTTATCGGCTCATTGACCAAATGGGGACTTCATTCATGCCAACCGACCCGCAAAGCGCCCTCATCACCATCCAGGCCGGGCTCGCGCAGCTGAGCACGCTGATCGTTTCCTATTCCTTCTCGGCCATCGGCGCCATCATCCTGCTGGTTGTCGGTTACTTCGTCGCCGGTCTCGCCGAGCGCTCGATTTCCGCCGGCCTCGGCCATATCCACGGCTTCGACGCGACCCTGCGTCACTTCTTCTCCAAGATCGTCCGCTACGCCATCCTGATCCTGGTCACCATCATGGTGCTCGGCCAGTTCGGGGTGCAGACCGCCTCCATCATAGCGGCTATAGGCGCCATCGGCCTCGCCATCGGGCTGGCTCTCCAAGGCACGCTGCAGAACATCGCCGCCGGCATCATGCTTCTGGCGCTCAGGCCCTTCCGCATCGGCGAATATGTCGAGGTCGGCTCGATCGCCGGCACCATCGAGGAGATCGGGCTCTTTGCCACCAAGCTGCGCTCCGTCGACGGCGTCTATGTGCTGGCGCCCAACTCGACGCTGTGGAACCAGCCGGTGCGCAATTTCACCCGCAACGGCGTGCGGCGCACCGATGTGAGCTTGAGCATCGGCTCGTGGAACGACATCGACCGCGCACAAAAGACGCTGCTTGCCATTGCCGGCGCCGAAAAGCGCATTCGCCGCGAACCGGCGCCGATCGCCTTCGTGGCCAGTCTCGGCGACGCCACCGTTTCGCTCACCTTGCGCTACTGGACGTCGGCCGCCGACTATTTCGCCACCCAGATCGACACGACCAAGCGCGCCAAGCAGGCTTTCGACAGCGAAGGCATCTCGATCCCGCTGCCGCCGCCGGAAATGCCGGCGCCGGAGGCGCGCAAGCAGTAGCGGCTCTTCACTTGCCGATTCTTCACTTGCCAAATCTTCACTGGGAAGCGGGCTCGTCCGGCGCGAAGGCAAGCTCCACCGGTAGCGGTGTCTGCGCCGACATCGGCGCGAAACTGCTGCTCGGGGCTGCGGGCGTCGGCCGGCCCGCCGTCACGCGCCACAGCACGAACAGGCAGAAGGCCGACGCGATGACAATGCCGACATAGATGAAGGTCGCGGTGCCGAAGACGACGGAAAGCGCCGTCACGATGCCTGGCACGATGAAGCCGGCCAGGGACCAGGCAAACAGCATCGAGCTCGACAGCGCCAGAAGCTCGTCCTTGCCGGCGCGGTCAGCGGCATGCGCGCTGGAGAGCGCGTAGATCGATTCCGACGCCCCGTCCCAGATGAGATAGATCACCACCAGCACCATCAGCGCGCCGCCGTCGAAGGCGATGGCTAAAACACTGGCGACGGTCGCGAGCGCCGCTGCGCCCGCCAGCACGTAGCGCCGGTCGGTGCGGTCCGAAATCCAGCCGAGCGGTATCTGCAGGATCAGCGTGCCGACCGGCATCGCCGACAACAGCAGCGCCACGTCGGCCTGGCTGTAGCCCTTGGCGGTGGCGTGGATCGGCGCAAAACCGGAAACGATCATCGACAGGCCGCCGACCGCCAGCATGCCGGCGACGCCGACCGGCGAGATTCGCCAGGCGCGGCGAAGCGCCACCGACGCGGCCTGCGGGGCCGGCGGCTGGGCAAGCCTGGTCATGCCGACCGGCAGGATGGAGAGCGCGGTGAAGGTGATGCCGATCAGCGATGCGGCGGCCGTGTGGATGTCGACGACGGCGAGCGTGGCATAACCCACGCCCAGCCCGGCGATGTAGGCGACATAGAACACCGCCATCACCCGGCCGCGGATCGAGTTCGGCAAGGCGTCGTTGAGCCAGCTCTGCGCGACGATGAACAGCCCGCAGATGGCAAAGCCGTAAAGGGCCCGCGCGGCGATCCACAAAAGCGGGGTCGGCCCGGCGCCGATCGCGGCATTGGAGAGCGCGATCAGCGCCGAAAGCACCATGAAGGCGCGGGCGTGGCCCACGCGCTTGACGAGCGGCCCGGTCAGGATGCAGCCGGCCAGCCCGCCGGCCGAAAGCCCGGTGACGATCAGCCCGGCCCAGGTCGGGTCGAAACCGTCGGCGCCGAGGCGCACCGGGATATAGGCGAACATCAGCCCGTTGCCGATCGCGATCAGCGCCATCGACACGATGACGCTGGCAATGGCAATCAGCGGCGCCGATTGCGCGGCGCGGCCCGGATCGTTCGCGGTTCGGTTCTGCTGCAGCATGCTGGCAGCTTGGCGCACGTGCAGGCAAAAAGCCGCCGTAAAAGCGACATGGCCGGACTTCCCTTCCCCCACAGGGGGAGAAGGGAGAAGCTCTACCCCTTCGCCGCCTTGCGGATCGCGGTGGAGGAGAGCGAGGAGCGCGGGCCGTGGATGAAGGTCCAGGCCGGCGCCTGCATGCGGGCAAGCAGCGGCGCGTCGCCCTCGTCGACGCGGGCATAGTCGAAGGTCTTGGCGACCACCGACGACAGGAAGGAGAGCGTGGCGCCCGGGCGGTCGATGACCGCAATCGGGAAGGTCAGCACGATCTCGCGCCAGCGCTGCCAGCGGTGGAAGTCGCGCAAACTATCCGCGCCCATGATCCAGACGAAATCGACACCCGGGTTGCGCGCCTTGACCAGGGCCAGCGTGTCGGCGGTGTAGCGAACGTGCCGCGCCGCCTCGAAGGCGGTGACCTTGATCTTGGGGTTCCTGGCGATCTTTTCGGACAGCTCGATGCGCTCGGCGAGCGGCGCCAGTTCCCGCACGCTTTTCAACGGATTGCCGGGCGTCACCATCCACCACAGCTGGTCGAGCGCCAGCCTTCTCAGCGCTATCTCGGCGACCAGCGCATGACCGGCATGCGGCGGGTTGAACGAGCCGCCGAACAGCCCGACCGTCAGCCCCTTGGCGGCGTGCGGCATGCGAAAGTAGCGCGAAGGAACGACGGGCTCGGAAAGGGAGAGCATTGTGCTAGGCCCCCCTCTCTGCCCTGCCGGCCATCTCCCCCACAAGGGGGGAGATCAGATGGCGCCTATGCTTTCGCCAATCGCCGACGTTGCAAGCAGAGGACCGTCGGCGAAACAGCCAATCTCCCCCCTTGAGGGGGGTGAGGAGTGGTCCGCAAAGCGGACGGGAAGCCAATTGCTTGGCTTTCCGAATGACGAACGCCCGCAGCGATAGCGAAGGGCCGGGGCCGGCAGGCCAGAGAGGGGGGCCTGGGCGCAAGCTTCAACCCCTTACGGCAACAAGCGTCAAGGCCTCACCTGCCCCGACCCGCGCACGCGGTATTTGAACGAGGTCAACTGCTCGACGCCGACCGGTCCGCGCGCATGCATCTTGCCGGTGGCGATGCCGATCTCCGCGCCCATGCCGAACTCGCCGCCATCGGCGAACTGCGTCGATGCGTTGTGCAGGAGGATCGCCGAGTCGATCTCGTTGAAGAATTTTTCGACCGCTTGCGCATCCTCGGCGACGATCGCCTCGGTGTGGTGCGACGAGAAGGTCTCGATATGCTCGATCGCCCCGGCGACATCGTCGACCAGCTTCACCGCGATGATGGCGTCGAGATACTCCGTCACCCAGTCGGCGTCGGTCGCCGGGCTGGCGTCGGCGAAAGCCCTGATCACCTCGGCGTCGGCATGGATCTCGCAGCCGGCGGCGCGTAGCGCTTCCAGGATCGGCACCAGATGCGTGGAGACCACCGCGCGGTCGACCAGCAAGGTCTCGGCGGCACCGCACACGCCGGTGCGCCGCATCTTGGCGTTGACGGCGATCTTGACGGCCATGTCGAGCTTGGCCGAGCGGTCGATGTAGAGATGGCAGATGCCTTCCAGATGTGCGAAGACCGGCACCCGCGCCTCGCTTTGCACGCGCCCGACCAGACTTTTGCCGCCGCGCGGGATAATGACATCGAGATTGCCGCTCAAGCCTTTGAGCATCTCGCCGACGGCGGCGCGGTCGGCGGTCGGCACAAGCTGGATGGCATCCTGCGGCAGGCCGGCCACCTTCAGCCCTTCGACCATGCAGGCGTGGATTGCGGACGACGAATTGAGCGAATCCGAGCCGCCGCGCAGGATCACCGGATTGCCGGCCTTGAGGCAAAGCGCGCCGGCGTCCGCCGTCACGTTGGGGCGGCTTTCATAGATGACGCCGATGACGCCGAGCGGCGTGCGCACGCGCTCGATGTGCAGCCCGTTCGGCCGTTCCCATTCGGCGATGACGTCGCCGACCGGATCCTTGAGCGCGCCGATCTCGCGAATGCCCTCGGCCATCGCCTTGATGCGCGAGGGGGTCAGCTTCAGGCGATCCATGAAGGAACCGGACAGCCCGGCTTCCTCGCCATTAGACATGTCGATGGCATTGGCGTCGAGGATCGCCTGCTCGTTGCGCAGGATGGCATCGGCCATGGCGACAAGCGCCGCGTTCTTGGCCTTGGTGGAAGCGACGGCCAACGGTCGGGCGGCGGCGCGGGCGCGGCGGCCGATATCGGCCATCAGCGCCACAGTGTCTTCGCCGGATTTTTCATGCAGCTTCAGCATGGTTCATCCCTCCGCTTGGTCGTCGGCCGATCTTCTAGTCGTCGGCCAATACTTGGTCGCCGCTGACACTTACCACAAGGTCGTCGCGATGGATCATCGCCGAGCGCGCCTCGTAGCCGAGCACATTTTCGATCTCGGCCGTCTTCAAACCCGCGATCCTTACGGCATCGGCGGCATCGTAGGCAACCAGCCCGCGCGCGATCTCGCGGCCCTCGGGCGACAGGATCGCCACCGTGTCGCCGCGCGCAAAATTGCCGCTGACGAGTTTCACGCCGGCCGGCAGCAGCGACTTGCCCGATTTCAGCGCGCCTATGGCGCCGGCGTCGACGGTGAGCCGGCCCGCCGGTTCCAATTGCCCGGCGATCCAGGTCTTGTAGCCCTTCACCGGATTGGCGCTCGGCTTGAAAAAGGTGGCGCGCTCGCCGCGCTCGATCGCCATCAGCGGCGACAACCTGGTGCCGGACGTGATGATCATCGCGGTGCCGGCGGCGTTGGCGATCTTGCCGGCATCGAGCTTGGTGCGCATGCCGCCGCGCGACAGCTCGGAAGCCGCCGCCCCCGCCATCGCCTCGATGTCCGGCGTGATGCGGTCGACGACGGGTATGAACTTCGCTTGCGGATCCCTGGCCGGCGGCGCCGTGTAGAGCCCGTCGATGTCGGAGAGCAGAACCAGCAGATCGGCGCCCATCATGGTCGCCACGCGCGCGGCCAGCCGGTCGTTGTCGCCATAGCGGATTTCCGACGTCGCCACCGTGTCGTTCTCGTTGATGACCGGCACCGCCCTCATCTTGAGCAGCGTCGAGATGGTCGCGCGCGCGTTGAGGTAGCGGCGGCGCTCCTCGGTGTCGCCGAGGGTCAAAAGAATCTGGCCCGATTTAAGCCCGTCCTTGCCGAGCGCGTCCGACCAGGCGCCGGCGAGCGCGATCTGGCCGACGGCGGCGGCAGCCTGGCTCTCCTCGAGCTTCAGCGCGCGCTTGCCGAGGCCGAGAATGGTGCGCCCCAGCGCGATCGCGCCCGAGGAGACGACGAGCACCTCGGCGCCGGCATCGGCAAGCACCGCGATGTCGTCGGCAAGCGAGCTCAGCCAGTCGCGTTTCAGGCCCGTCGCGCGGTCGACGAGCAGCGCCGAACCGATCTTCACGGTGATGCGCCGGTATGATTTCAGCGATTTCATGGGTCTTATCGCCAGCGCGTGTCGACGGGAGCCGGAACGGCATCGCGCGACTCGGCGACCACCGCCATCAGCGCGCGCAGCACCGCCTCGACGCCTTCGCCGGTGACGGCCGAGACAAGCAACGGCGCGCGGCCGGCGGCCCGCTTCAGCGAAGCCACCTTCTTCTTGCGGGCGTCCGCGTCGAGGATGTCGACCTGGGACAGCGCCACGATCTCGACCTTGTCGGTCAACCCATGGCCATAGGCTTCGAGCTCGGCGCGCACCGTCTTGTAGGCCTTGCCAGGGCTTTCTTCCTGCGCCGAGACGAGGTGGAGCAGCACCCGGGTGCGCTCGACATGGCCGAGGAAACGGTCGCCGATGCCCACCCCTTCATGCGCGCCCTCGATCAGGCCGGGAATATCCGCCAGCACGAATTCGCGGCCATCGATGCGGGCGACGCCGAGGCCGGGATAGAGCGTGGTGAACGGATAGTCGGCGATCTTCGGCTTGGCGGCGGTGACGGCGGCAAGGAAGGTCGATTTGCCGGCATTGGGCATCCCGACCAGGCCTGCGTCGGCGATCAGCTTGAGCCGGAGCCAGATGCTCAGCTCCTCGCCCGGCAGGCCGGGATTGGCGCGCCGCGGCGCCTGGTTGGTCGAGGTCTTGAAATGCTGGTTGCCAAAGCCGCCATTGCCGCCCTTGGCGAGCAGGAAGCGCTGGCCGACGACCGTCAAGTCGCAGATCAGCGTCTCATTGTCCTCGCCAAACACCTGCGTGCCCGCCGGCACTTTCAGCGTCACGTCGGCGCCCTTGGCGCCCGTCATGTTGCGGCCCATGCCGTGCGTGCCGGTCTTGGCCTTGAAATGCTGCTGGTAGCGATAGTCGATCAGCGTGTTCAGCCCGTCGACCGCTTCCACCCAGACATCGCCGCCGCGGCCGCCGTCGCCGCCATCCGGACCGCCGAACTCGATGAATTTCTCGCGACGAAACGACGTGGATCCGGCGCCGCCGTCGCCGGAACGTATGTAAACCTTGGCCTGGTCGAGGAATTTCATCGTCGTTTCAAGTTTCTGCTGATGTCCATGAGCGCTTGCTCTAAGGCATGCCTTAAACCAAGGCGGAGCCTAGGGCGAGGCCGATTTGCGACTAAAGCGCCGGATGCCCTTTTGCCAAGGACGCGGTAGCACTGTTGCGGGAGTGCTGGAGGGCGCGCGGGTGTGAAGATCGTTTCCTACAACATCCAATATGGTATCGGCCTTGATGGCAGATACGATGTCGGCCGCATTGCCGATGCCGTGCGCGGCGCCGATGTGATCGCGCTGCAGGAAGTGACCCGAAACAACCCGCGCAACGGCGACCGCGACATGGTGGCCGAGATCAGCGAGGCGCTGCCCGATTATTTTGCCGCCTATGGCAGCAATTTCGAGGTCAATATCGGCTCGCGCCTGGAGAACGGCCGCGCCATCTCGACCTCCTTCCAGCTCGGCAACATGGTGCTGTCGAAGACGCCCATTCATCTGTCGCGCAATCTCCTTTTGCCGCGCAGCCGCAGCCTCGAGGCCATGAACTTCCAACGCGGCGCATTGGAGGCGCTGATCGAAACGCCGCTCGGCTTCATTCGCTTCTATTCCACCCATCTCGACCATCGCAGCCCGGTCGAGCGCCAGAGCCAGATCCGCTTCCTGCGCCAGCGCCTCCTGAACTATGCGCTGGAAGGCGGCGGCCTGTCCGGCATTCCCGAGATCGGCCTGCCGGACCTGCCCTATCCGGAAGCCTTCATCGTCATGGGCGACTTCAACATGCTGCCGGGCTCCGCCGAATATGTCGAACTCGCCGGTCGTCCGGATCATGAATTCGGCATGCCGCTGACCGCCGATCTCGCCGTCGACGTCGCCCAGCGTCTTGCCGTCGCCGACCTCGTCACCTGGGTCGATCCCGAGCGGCCCAAAGACCAAAGCCGCCACAAATGCATCGACTACATCTTCACCAGCGCCTCGCTCGCCAGATCGCTGAAGCGCCTGTGGTCCGATCGCGACGCCGTCGGCTCCGACCATCTGCCGCTCTGGGCCGAACTGAGCTGAGCGCAATCTATCAAGTGCGCCCAAGATGGGTTGAGATTCAGGTCAGGCCGAGCCGAGAGTGGTGGCTTCCGAGAACCGGCCTACGCCGGCCGTAGCCTTCATGGAGCGGAGACCCTTATGAGGGCTTCGGCCGGCGAAGGCCGGAGCGGAGCGTGCTTGAAGCACGTGAGCACCGGAAGCGCAGGAAGCCGCCACTCGCAGGCCGGCATCACCTGAATATCGGCCCATCTCAGAAGTGGACCCAGTTGCGGAGGCTCGTCCACGTCTTGCGATCCAGGCGATAACGCTCGACCGGCACCTGGCCGGCGACGATCGAGTTCAGCATGCCCTGGCCGGCATACTGGAAGCCGCATTTGTGGATGACCCGGCGCGAGGCCGGATTGATCACCCTGGTCGAGGCGTGCAGCACCTGGATCGAGGTGTTCTGGAAGGCGAGGTCGACCAGCGCATGCGCGGCCTCGGTGGCATAGCCGCGCTTCCAGTAGGGCTCGCCGATCCAGTAGCCGAGCTCCAGCCCGCGATCGGTGGTGTTGAGCCCGGCGCAGCCGACGAAGGTGCCGGTGCCGGCGAGGGTCAGCGCATAGACGATGCCGGCGCGGCGCGATGCGGCCATGGCGAGGAAGGTGCGCGCTTCCGCTTCACCATAGGGATGCGGCATGCGGGCCAACATTTCGGCGACATGGCGGTTGTCGGCAAGCGTGACGAGTTGCTCGAGATCGCTCTCGCGCGGGGCGCGCATCACCAGCCGCTCGGTTGCCAGCACCGGGCAATCGATCGCGTAACTTTCGTCTTCGGTATCTTCCGCTTCGGCAACCATTTTAGTCCTCCAGGGCAAGAAAAATGAAAAAGGAGAGAGGGCAAGCCCATCTCTCCTGATCCTTTTCCTGGCCTGGCCAGACACCGGTTCCCGAGATGGGCGCCGGTGTTATGGTGCGGAACCGGCTACTCCGCTGCTTTGGTAATCGGGTTCACCGATACGTAGGTTCGGCCGTTGGCTTTCTTGTTGAAGGTGACCGCGCCGGCTTCGAGCGCAAAAAGGGTGTGGTCCGTGCCCATGCCGACATTGGTGCCCGGATGCCAGGTCGTGCCGCGTTGACGGATGATGATGTTGCCGGCGATGACGGCTTCGCCGCCGAACTTCTTCACGCCGAGACGCTTGGAGTGCGAATCGCGACCGTTGCGCGACGAACCGCCAGCTTTCTTGTGTGCCATTTGACTAACTCCGATGCGCCCTGAGGCGCTTGAATGGTCTTATGAACGCGTTCGCGTTCCGTTTCAAGTGCGCACCGGCGACGTTTGTCGCCGAGCCATCTTACTTCTTCGCCAGTTCCTTGGCCTGCTCGCGCCAGTCCTTGATCTGGTCGGCGCTGAACGGCATGTGCTCGTCGATCTTGGCGACATCCTTGTCGGAGAGCTTGGCGAGCTGCGCGAAGGTGACGATGCCCTGCTCGGCGAGATCCTTGGCCGCGACCGGGCCGATGCCCTTGATCACGGTCAGGTCGTCCGGCTCGCCCTTCGGCGCCTTGAACAGCGGCGCGGCCTTTGCCTCTTCGCCGGCGGCAGCCTCGGTCTTGGCTTCCTTCTTGGCCTTGGGCTCCTTCGGAGCCGTCTCGGCCTTCGCCTCGGCGGCGACTTCAGCCTTTGCCTCGGCCTTGGCTTCCGGCTTGGCGGCGGCCTTCTTCGACGGCTTGGCGCCACCCAGCAGGATCTCGGCGATCCGGACGGTGGTCAGAAGCTGGCGATGGCCGATCTTGCGGCGCGAATTCTGGCGGCGGCGCTTCTTGAAGGCGATGACAGTGCGGTTCTTGCCCTGCTCGACGACTTCCGCCGTGACCAGAGCGCCATCGACGAACGGTGCGCCGAAGGTGACATTCTCGCCCTCGCCATGCGCGAGCACATTGCCGATCTCGACGATATCGCCGACCTTGGCTTCGAGTTTCTCGATCTTCAGGAGATCGTTGGCGGCGACGCGATACTGCTTGCCGCCCGTTTTGATGACTGCGAACATTTTTTGCCTTTCGCTGTTCGGTCGGCCTCGATGAACAGCCTCGGGCGGTTCGGCCGTCTTTTTGTCAGTCTGCGGGTTCAAAAAACAAGCGGCGCGGAAGAGCTTCCACGCCGAATGCGGGCTGTCCCTAACCGAAGGTTGCGCCGGAGTCAAGGCAAGCGCGCCGCCCATCGCGATGCGCCGGGCGGCGTTGCCGGCAAATATCGGGCCGCCCCGTCGCAACCGCTTTTCGCGGAAGCGGGAAATCGCTCGAATAGGGCCTTGTAACTCCGGCGGTCAGCCGTTATCTAGCGCGCTGCGCCGGCAACGGCCGACCATGACCTCGCGGAGAGGTGGCAGAGTGGTCGAATGCACCGCACTCGAAATGCGGCATACTCGCAAGGGTATCGGGGGTTCGAATCCCTCCCTCTCCGCCATCCTGCTAATCGCACCCCACCGTTCACGGTCGTCCAGCACCCGTCCACGGTCGTCCAGAATTCCCAGTGTTCCGTCTATTAGCCTGCTAGGCCGAGCGTTTCCGTGCTTACCGACGCCGACAACCCAGATCTTGCGGCCTCCCCCAAGACGCACGTGCTGGCGCACGTGTTAAGCTTGAGAAGCGTGCGCCCGCCACTCTTCAATGGACTGAAGCAACTGCTGCCGATCGGCAATTGCGAGGCTAAGATCGCGAACCTCTCGGCCATTGTCCCAAGTCACAAAGGCTGATCGAAAGGCTGCCAGCGGCACATTCCCAAGGCATGCTGCTTCGATACCCGGCATGATGCGTTGTGCCTGTCGCTCCTCGTCTTTCCATTGCTGCAGCAGGCTTGAGGGCGACCTGTAGGTGTCTGCAATGGACTGCCTGTCGATCTCGATCCAGACCGCAACACCCCAGTTCAGGTGATGAGGAATGAAATATCCCCAGCTACTCGACGGGTATTTGAGTTCGTACTCTTCGACATCGAAGTTGGCGAACTCGAACAAGCTCACGCCGTCCAATGCCCTGACTAGGGGCGTGCCGCCCCAAAGCTTGCTGCGGGGAATTTCCGGGTGGGCTACGATGGCACCAGTGTCCAATACCTGCAGGAAACGATCTGGATGGGGAGCGTGCCAAAGACGCCCCTGGAGTCGGTCGTCAAGAATTCCTAGTCCGGCCATCTCAGCATCCCTCGCGTACCATCTTTACTAACCGTAGCTTGGACATTCGTCAGCACTGGACTGAGCGCTGCGGGCAAGCATTGGCCGGTCGACAGAACGGAGACCGACAATGGCACTGAAGCGTGCGCTCGACGCTGTTGTCGCCGATGCAGATGAGCGGCCGGGCACGCGCTTGGGTCCTGGCCACTGTAGACTGTGCAATTGTTAGGCTTTCGAATTCTTTGGCCCCCAGCCGCCACACTGTGTAAAGCCGAGTTGCCAACATCTGAACAGCGATCATATCTGAATTGGCGAACGGGTGATGCCGCCGGGAGGACAACGCGGCGGGCGTGTCCCCATAGGTTCTTCTAGCAGTAGCACCTCCAACAGTCTCTGCTATAAACGAGGCAGAAAAGGGGGGAAGGCAATGCCACTATTAGAGGAAGTTTTCAAACTATCCGGCGTTCCGACTTATACGTTTGTTGAGCCTCTTCGTTATGATGCCATTCTGGTGGCAGTGAGAACGCCGGGACGAAGCGTCGTCCTGGAGGGACCGTCTGGCATTGGAAAAACGTCAACAATAACCAAGGTCATCGAGGCGTTAGGCAAAGCAGGGAATATTCTTAGCCTCAGTGCCCGCAAACCGAATGACCTGGAAATGATCGATGCTTTGCCGACAATCGACAAGATTGGAACGGTGGTGATCGACGACTTTCACCGGCTGAACGACGGCCTTAAAGCGCGTCTGTCTGACTTTATGAAACTCCTTGCTGACAGCGGTGATGAAAACTCGCAGTTGATACTGCTAGGCATCAACAAAGCTGGCGATCAGCTCGTACACATTGCTCACGACCTGGGCATGCGTATCGACATCTTCAAGCTTGAGTCGAACCCTGACGAAAAGATTGAGGAGCTGATTTCAAAGGGCGAAGATGCCCTCAACATCAGGTTTCGTGATAAGGTAGCCATCGCGTTGCGATCACAGGGCAGCTTCCACATCGCACAAGTACTTTGCCATGCGCTCTGCATTGAAGCCGGTGTGACGGAAACCCAGCTCGAGACCAAGGCGATCGACTATTCGGTGGACGTGGTTGTCGAGAGGATCATGACGGACTTGGGCCGCCAGTTTATGAATGCCGCTATCTCCTTCGCTCAAGGCTCAAAGATCCGACGTGAGGGCCGCGCCCCCTACTTGCACATCCTGCGATGGCTCTCGCAAAGTGAAGATTGGTCGTTGGATTTGCAGGAGGCGCTTCGGGCCCATCCGGAACACAAGGCCAGTATCAGCCAAGTGCTGGAGAAGGGATTCTTCGAGACACTTCTGCGGGACAAGGCAGACGTGTTCGGATCGCTCTTCCATTACGAGCCCACGACCCGGGTACTGAGCGTCGAGGATCCAAAGTTCATCTTCTTTCTGCGCAATTTGGTATGGCGGCCTTTCGCGAAAAATGTTGGCTTCGCCGCAAGCACTTTCAAAAGCAGCTATGATTTCGCCCTGTCATTCGCTGGCGCCGAAAGAGCAATAGCAAAGCGGCTGTTCGACATTCTGACGGAACGGGAAATCGCGGTTTTCTATGACGAAAACGAGCAACATAACATCGTCGCACGCGACGTGGAGGAATATCTTGGCCGCATCTATCGGTCGGATGCCACCTATGTGGTCCCGCTCCTCTCTCAGGCCTATCCCACCAGAATCTGGACGAAGTTCGAGAGCGACAACTTTCGGGATCGCTTCGGCAAGGGTGCTGTAATTCCGGTCCGGTTCACCGATCTGAGGCCAGGCATGTTCTCAGACGAGCAGCGCTATGGGGGAGTGCCTTATAATCCAGCAGGCGACATGGAGAGCCCGCTACAAGAAATTGCCAATGTGCTGTCCAAACGCCTAGCGGAGGACAGGGCGGAAGAGGCGGCGCGCGAGGCAGTCAAGGTGGAGAGAGAAGTAGAGGCGGCAGAACCGACGTCCAAGGAGGCGAAGGTAGAAAAAGAGGTCTGACCGCGACGAGGAAGGCCATGCCCTGCTCAACCGTCTCCCTGTGATTTGCCGCGCCGCATGGTCACCTCTTGAGCCCGCTGCCCCAGATTGAGCAGCCTCGTGAGTGAGGTATGTTCCTTTCCCTCCTCTTCCTTGCCTGTGAGGCCAAAGGCAATAGGCGGCAAGCCGAGCGCCCTGCACACGTTGAGGAAGATAATAGTGGCGTCAACCTGTAACTCAGAATCCGCGTCCAGCGCAGAGTTATTATAGGGCTTGATTTCCGTGCAACTTCCGGGTCCTCGCCCCAGGGGGATGTACGCAGTCTGATCCTGAACTATAGGAACTCCATGTGTCGCTACAAAATCGGCAACCTCTTTCAAATCAACAAACGGGACACGGCGCCAAAAATTACTGAGTTGGACCTTATAGTAAACGCGCCAGCCCATACCCTCGCGCGACAGCAAGGCCCTCTTTCGCCGCATAATGGCATGGATGATGGAAAATAGTTGGCTGATATCGACGAGATGGAAATGCCGCATGTCGTGCTCAGAGAACTTCTTCAAATAGACAGAGCTGAATTCATAGCCTCTAAGGAAACTGGCAGCGTCGCGGACATCATCAACTTGTACAGCGTTTAGAGGAAGGGTGACTTCGCTTGCACAATCGAAATGGTACCGCCACGAGAACACCGTCCCTGTGGCGTTGTTGTTCCGTATCTGACGAGCTATGAACCCATTGCCTGTCGGGAATACGTTGTCGAAAGGAATGCCCCCGTCGTCGGTGCTGTTCATAAATGTTGCGAATTCTTCGAATTCGAGTTTGGAGTCGATCTGCCTTTCATCCCAAGGGTCAGGAAGAAAGCAGATACGCAGCGTGCTGATGTCCCCCTCAGCCTCTGACAGCCCGGGCTTGGTGCGGATAAATTTATCAAAAGCTTTTCTCCTGTCTTTGCCGCGCTGCCACAGCAGATCCAGGAAGTGACGGTCCGTTTCGGGCCTCGGCTCTGAAGAGTCTGCCACCCTGCGATATATGACGCCTGAGCCGTGCACATAGGGCGCGTTGTTCCCGGCAGGGATCCCAATTGCAATCACAGATTGGTCGGCTCCGATCCCCAGCTCTCCGTCGGGGCCGTTTAGAATTTTCGTTTCAAAGGTCGGAGAAGGTGACACCAAGGTGCTTGCAGCTTGCCGGATTGCCTGTTCGGCGGCAGCAACGTCCTTCGCCGGAATCCCCGGGAACTCTCCAGCAACTCGGCGGCCGTCGCCGGTCTCCTTGATTCCGTAGAATAGCCAGCCTCCATAGGTGTTCGCGAAAGCGCTCAGGGATTTGGCAATAGACCTCCCGTTTGGAATCTCCTGCTTGTATTCAACGTACCAGCCTTCAGGGACATCGCGCAGAGCAGCGAGATCGCCAACTTCCAACTCCCCGATCTGCTTCCCGAACGGATTGTAGCCATACATGCGTATCACCCAGCTTGATCACCAGCCTTTCGGCGAGATCAACATAGAGGCGTTCGGGGTGCCTGACGAGTTACAGCTATCTGCAAAACCTCCGCGCCGCTGGCATCCGCGTCAGCTTACCAGCGCAAGAGCGCGCCGGCATGTGCTCGCCGATGATGGCGATCGCCTTGTCGAGGGCATAGGAGTAGATGGGTTCGGCGGTCTGCTGCGGGTGGGTCATGGAGAGACCCAATCGGCTACATGGTTAGGCGCGACGCAGCCGCCACCTCCCGAAATGTACACGACCGGGGTGCGCCCGCCGAGCACCGTGGCCGGATGAGGAATCTCGACTTCCTTTGGAGACCCCTCGCGCGGCCCGGTCCAGACCTGGATCACATCGCCGACGGTGTGGGTCTTATTGAAGCGGTCGCAAGCGACCTACATTTCTTTCGGGGAACGCAGCCGAGGAGGCGATTTACGTTATGCAACAAACTGTGGAACATCGTTTTGCTGGAAGCCTTGGTTTCCTTGGCTTCCGGGCGAAGAGTCGGATCCCTCCCTCTCCGCCATCATGCTTCGCTCTCCGAGCTTAGCGGGATCAGCGCAATCTTCCGCGCGAAGCGGGTGCCCTCCATTGCTTTGGCGAAGGAGGGCCGGAATCTCGGGCTTAAAACCACGCGTCTCGATCGATCCATGCTCCGGCCGTGAAGTAGCGCACAGTCGCGTGACAAAAATCCGGCCATGGTCGATGCTATATGATCTCAGGCGATCATCCTGCGGAGGCCTTCGACATGCGCTCTGGATGGAATCCAACAGGGTCCGGCCGGCTTTTGGATTGCCTTTCGGCCGGGCCAGCCATAGCGGCTGTCCTTGCAATTGCGTTTTCCCTTTCGCCTTCGCATGCGGAAGCTGCAAAGCATCGCCTGCCGAGCGACTACAAATGGGGCCGTTGCCTGCTTGTCGTGGAGGGCCAGACCCGCATATCCGGAAGATGCTCCTATCAAATCGAGAAGGGTGGCGATTTCAACATCCAGGGGCCCAAGCAGGTTTTTGCCGGCATCGACTATCCCGATCCGCATAGCGGGGCCGGTGAAATGTCCAAGGATTACTGGGCCGTTGTCTATAAGGACGGTGATTCCTGGGCAGGCTATTCGAACTCGGAGATCGACGAGACCCACGGCGGCGAAAGGTGGGAAGACCTTCGCCGCGAAGGCGCGTGCTACGTCGGGAAGGACGTCAAGATATGCCTTTGGCATTGACAGGGCAGAGCCCCGGGCCTTTGCCTCGCATGGGGCTGAGCCGGCGATCCGCCATCAACCCGCCACATCCGCCTCGCGGATGAAGTCGCGCAGAATTTCCATGTCCCAGGACAGCGGACGGTCGTCGCTGTAATGCGCGACGCGCTGGCGGATGGCACGATAGATCGCATCGGTGCCCGGCGCCCGCGCGGCCTTGCCGGCCAGGAAATCATGCGCCTGCGCGGCTGCCATGAGTTCGATCGCCAGGATGTATTCGGCATTGTCGATCACGGCCAGCAGCTTGTTGGCAGCCACGGTCGGGTGGGCGAGGAAATCCTCCTGCAAGCCGGATGTGACGCCGCCATCCGTCGCCGCCGGCGCGGCAAGGCGCCGGTTGACGTTGCTGAGCGACGTGGCGGTGTACTGGGCGATCATGAAACCCGAATTGCAGCCGCCTTCGGCAGCTAGAAAGGCCGGCAGGTTGTTGACCAGCGGATTGACCAGGCGGTCGATGCGGCGTTCGCTCATGGCCGCGACCTGCGCGAGCGCAATCGTCAGGCCGTCGGCGATCTGCCCGAGCGCGGCCGCGACCGGATGCGCCTGCGAAAACACCTGAGGCTCCTCTGGCGTACCCGCCACCGCGGGATTGTCGGTGACCGAAGCCAGTTCGCGGTCAACCAGAAGTGCTGAACGCTCCAGCACCTCGCGCGCCGCGCCATGCACATGCGGCACCGCGCGCAGGCTGAGCGCGTCCTGCGTGCGGCTGCCCTGCGCGGCCGCGATCAGGCCACTGCCGTCGAGCAGGCGCCGCAGTGCGGCACCCACCGCCTGAATGCCGGGCGACGGCTTCATGGCCAGCACCGTTGCGTCGAAGGCCGCCATCTGCCCGCCGGCGGCTTCCAGCGTCAACGCTGCCGCGGCATCGGCCCAATTGAGCAGACGCTCGGCGCGAACCAGCGCGATGCTTGTCAGGCCGGTGGCGCATGCCGTGCCGTTGACGAGACTCAAGCCTTCCTTGGCGCCCAGCACCAGCGGCTCCAGGCCGATCTCGGCCAGCGCCTGACGGCCGCTCATCCTGCGCCCGGCAACAGTCGCCCGGCCCTCGCCGATAAGCACCAGCGCGATATGGGCGTTGTGCGTCAGATATCCGGCCGACCCGCGGGACGGAACATCCGGAACGCAACCGCGCTCGAGGAAGGTGAGCAGGTTGCGCACGATCTGAGGCCGCACTCCCGAATGGCCATGCGCGAAATTCGCCACCTGCACCGCAATGACGGCGCGGATGCTGCGCTCGGGCACCAGTTCGCCGACGCCGCAGGCGTGACTGAGAATGATGTTGCGCGACAGCTTTTCCTGCAGTGCCGGCGCCACCACCTGGCTTGCCAGCGCGCCGACCCCGGTATTCACGCCATAGGCTCGAATGCCCTTTTCGACGAGGCTTGTCACGATGCGGTTCGCGTGCGCGATGCGATCCCAGGCGGCGTCGGTCAGCGCCAGGTTTTCGCCGTCGCCGACGCGCACGATGTCGCGCCAGCTTGCGGCATTGTCGATGATTATTGTCATTCGTGGAGTCCACCCGGGCGAGCTGATAGCTGTCGAAGGTTTGCGCCGGTTGGCAAGTCCCCGGCGGCAGCATCGTACCTAAAGCTTCTCGAGCACGGCTCCTGTCGGAATTTCGCCGCGGCGGCGGGACAAAAGTGAAAACTTGATGCAACTCGGCTCGCCCCGATCGGCGTTCGGTGACCGCGGCCATGGAATTGTCTCTAAAGCCCGGCAGCCCGGCGGCAGCGCCTGACCTAAGCCGCGCGATGCGCCGCGATCGCGCTCAGGAAAACCTCGCCGAACTCCTTGAGCTTGGCGGCGCCGACGCCGTTCACTTCGGCAAAGTCGTCGAGGTCTTGCGGGCGGCGCTCGGCCATGTCGATCAAGGTGCGGTCGGAGAACACCACGTAGGCCGGCACTTGGCGTTCCTTGGCGAGCCGTAGCCGCAACGTCTTGAGCGTTGCCAGAAGCGATGCATCGACGCCCTCGCCATCCGTGACCGAGCCGTGCGCGGCGCGCTTCCTGCCGCGCGCGAGACGATCCCGGCCCTCGACACGATATTCGAACGCAACCTCGCCACGGCCGAGCGCGCGGCCGCTTTCCGAGATGGCGAGACCGCCATGGCCGTCGGGATCCGGCACCAGGAAGCCGCCGGCGACAAGTTGCCGGACGAGCGACAGCCAGACCGGCTTCCTGTGCACGATGCCGGCCTTGAAGCTGGTAAGCTTCTGATGGCCCCTGGCCAGCACCTTTTCGGTCTCATGGCCGAGCAGGATGTCGATGACATGGGCGGCGCCGAAGCGCTCGCCGCTCTGCGCGACCGCCGAAAGGATGATGCGCGCCTCGGCGCTGCCATCGGCGCGCGGCGCCTGGTCGAGGCAGTTGTCGCAATTGCCGCAGGCCTGCGCCTCCTCGCCGAAATAGCCGAGCAGCACCTGGCGCCGGCACTGCGCCGTCTCGCAATAGCCGATCAGCGTGTCGAGCCGGCGATGCGCCCGTCTTTTGTGCTCGGGTGCGGTATCCTCGTCGTCGATGAACATCCGGCGCGTACGGATGTCGCCGGCACCGTAGAGCATATGCGCTTCCGCCGACCGGCCGTCGCGTCCGGCGCGGCCGATCTCCTGGTAATACGCCTCCAGGCTGCCGGGCAGGTCGGTGTGGAAGACATAGGCGACATCGGGCTTGTCGATGCCCATGCCGAAAGCGATGGTCGCCACCATGACGACACCCGACAGGCTCATGAACGCGTTCTGGTTGGCCTCGCGCGCCTCCTTGCTCATGCCGGCATGATAGGCGAGCGCGTGCACGCCGTTCTTCTCCAGGAAGGCCGCCATTTCCTCCGTCTTGCGGCGCGACAGGCAATAGATGATGCCACTCTTGCCCTGGTGACGCTCGATGAAACGCAGCAGCTGGCGCTTGCTGTCCTGCTTGGGCTCTATCGCCAGCTTGATGTTGGGCCGGTCGAAGCCCAGCACCAGGGTTTCGGCCCGCCCGGCGAACAGCCGCGCTTCGATGTCGGCCCGCGTGGCCTCGTCCGCCGTCGCCGTCAGCGCGATGATGGGGACTTGCGGAAACAACCCGCGCAACCGCGACAGGTCCTCATATTCGCGTCGGAAGGCCGGGCCCCATTGCGAGATGCAATGCGCCTCGTCGATGGCGATCAGGCCGACATCGAGCCGCGACAAGGCTTCGAGCATCCGCTCCGTCATCAGCCGCTCCGGCGCCATGTAGAGCAGCCGCGTCTGCCCGGACGCGACACGGCGCCAGGCCGCGACATTGGCGTCGCGGTCGAGCGAGGAATTGATCGTGTCGGCGGCCACGCCGGCAAGGCGCAAGGCGGCGACCTGGTCCTGCATCAGCGCCACCAGCGGCGAAACCACGATGGTCAGCCCGCCCTTGACCAGCGCCGGCACCTGATAGCAGAGCGACTTGCCGGCGCCCGTCGGCATGACCGCCAGCACATGGCGCCCGGCCAGCAACGCCTCGATCACGCTCGCCTGCCCGGGGCGAAAATCGTCGAAGCCGAACACATCCTTCAGGACGCGCCGCTTGTGATCCTCGGCCCGCAGGCCAGCTGTCTGTGCCGGCATCAGGTAGGCACCTGACGGATAGTGGTTTTCGGGAGGATATGAAGACCGGTCAATGATTCACCATGTGATGCTTTGAAGTAGCGCAGCCGTCATCCGGCCACAACCGCGCTTTGCGGAATGCTCTCGCCTCGCGCCGATGTCGTCATCGAAAAGCCATCGCTGGCACACCGGCTGGAGAATTCCAGGTGCTATGGATCCATGCAGCCCGCTGCTGGTGGCGGGCGCGCTCCGAAGGAACCCTCGCATGATCGACCCCGCCACGCTCGTCACCTACATTGCGGTGGTGCTCGGCTTTGTCTTCATCCCGGGGCCGGCAACACTGCTCACGGTCGCTCGGGCGACGAGCTCCGGCACGAAGGTCGGCATTGCCACCGGCGCAGGCGTCGCCGCGGGCGACGTGATCCACACCATCATGGCCATCATCGGCATCTCCGCCATCATCGCCGCCTCGGCGATGCTGTTCAGCATCGTCAAATATATCGGCGCGGCCTATCTCGTTTACCTCGGCATCCGCGCCATTGTCGAAAAGGCGCCGGCCGACCTGGCAGGCAGGACGCTGCCCATTTCCGCGGGCCGGGCCTTCCGGCAGGCGATCCTGACCGAAGTGCTCAATCCGAAGACTGCTCTGTTCTTCCTGGCCTTCCTGCCGCAATTCGTGCACCCGCAAGAGGGTTTCGTGGCGCTGCAGCTGATGACGCTCGGCATCATCTTTGTCCTGCTCGGGCTCTTCAGCACCGTCGTCTTCGCCGTCAGCGCGGGCGGCCTGGGTTCCTTCCTGCGCCGCAATCCGGCGGTGCTGAAATGGCAGGGCAAGGTGGTCGGCGGCATCTATTGCGCGCTCGGCATACGCCTGGCGCTGCAGCAGCGCTGAGACGTTTCAGCTAGTGCAATTCACCGTTTCCCGAAACCCGGCGAAATGCCCTAAAGGAAATCGGCCCGGCAAGGCGCAAAGCTGTCGACCAGCCGCCCTGCCTCCATCGCCTTGACGCCATGCACGAGATTGGATGGCACGATGAAGCTGCTTCCCGTTTCGAGGACCTCCGATCGACCGTCGATGGTGACCTCGAAACGGCCCTCGGCGACATAGCTTGCCTGCACATGCGGATGCGAATGCAGCGCCCCGACGCCGCCCTTCTCGAAGGCGAACTCAACCATCATCAATTCATCGGTGTGCACCAGCACGCGCCGCCTGTTGCCGTCCGCCGTCGGCTCCCAGGCTTTTTCGCCCGCGTGGGAAAAGATATCGCTCATCGCAGTAACCTTCGTTCGACATTGGCAGGAAACGGTCATCGCGCCAGCCAGCCGCCATCGACCGGCACCACCGCGCCATGCATATAGTCCGACGCCGGCGCCAACAGGAACACGGCTGCGTCGCCTATATCCGTGGGCTGGCCCCAGCGCCCGGCCGGGATGCGCCCAAGGATGGCGGCGCTGCGATCGGGGTCGGCACGTAAGGCTTCGGTGTTGTTGGTCTCGATATAGCCCGGCGCGATGCCGTTGACGTTGATGCCTTTGGCCGCCCATTCGCAGGCGAGCAGCCTTGTGAGGCCGAGCACGCCGTGCTTCGAGGCCGTGTAGGAGGCGACACGGATGCCGCCTTGGAAGCTCAGCACCGAGCCTATGTTGACGATCTTGCCGCGCCGTTCCGGCTCCGCCAGCACCCGCCTTGCGAAACCCTGGCAGAGGCGAAAGACCGTCTTCAGATTGACGTCCATCACCTCGTCCCAGTCGGCTTCGCTGAGCTCCACCGCATCGGCGCGCCGGATGATGCCGGCATTGTTGACGAGCCCGTCGAGCGGGCCACTGTCGTCCCAAACCCGGTCGAGCATGGCGGCGGCCTCGGCCGGATCGCCGAGATCGGCCTTGACCGCCTCGAAGCTGCCCCCCTCCGCCGCGACCTTCCCAGCCGTGTCATCCATGGCCGAACGACCGACGCCGACGACTAGGCCGCCGGCGCGCGCGACCGACACGGCGATACCTTGCCCGATGCCGGTGTTGGCGCCGGTGACCAGGATGCGCTTGCCCGCGAGGCTGAAGGCGGAAAGATCGTTCAAGCTCGCCCTGCCCTTCGCCCGCTGCCGATCCAGGGATCGGCCGTTCCGCGCATGTGGCGGCGCCCCTTCACAGGCGATAGGCCTTCTTGGCAAGCGCGTAGGCCAACTCCCCGGCCAGTTCATGCGCCTCGTCCTCGCGCAGCCGATGCTCGCCCACCAGCCGCGCCAGGAAGGCGCAGTCGACGCGGCGGGCGACGTCGTGGCGCGCCGGAATCGAGGGAAAGGCCCGCGTGTCGTCGTTGAAGCCGACGGTGTTGTAGAAACCGGCCGTCTCCGTGGTCATCTCACGGAAGCGGCGCATGCCTTCCGGGCTGTCGTGGAACCACCAGGCCGGACCGAGCCTGAGCGCCGGATAGACGCCGGCGAGCGGCGCCAGCTCGCGCGCATAGCTCGCCTCATCCAGCGTGAAGAGGATAACGGTGAGGTCGCGCTCCAGCCCAACGCAGTCGAGCAGCGGCTTCAGCGCCGTCACATAGTCGGTGCGGGTCGGGATATCGAAGCCCTTGTCGCGGCCGAACCGCTGGAAGACCGCAGGCGAATGATTGCGCCAGGAGCCCGGATGAATCTGCATCACCAGGCCGTCGTCGCGGCTCATCTTGGCCATCTCGGTCAGCATCTGGGCGCGAAACAGCCGCCGTTCGCGCTCGTCGCCGGAGCCGTGCCGGATGCGGTTGAACAGCTCCTGTGCCGCCGCGTCGGAGAGATTGGCGGTCTCGGCGGTCGGATGGCCGTGATCGGATGAGGTCGCCCCGAATTCCTTGAAATAGGCGCGGCGCTTGCGATGCGCATCGAGATAGCCGGCCCATGCGCCGGTGTCGCATCCGGTGATCTCTCCCAGCCGGTCCAGATTGGCCGAGAACCCTTCGAAGTCGGGATCGACCACGGCGTCCGGACGGTAAGTGGTGACGACGCGACCCTTCCAGCCGCTGTCCCGGATCATCCGGTGCCATTTGAGGTCGTCGAGCGCGCCTTCGGTCGTCGCGATCACCTCGATGTTGAAACGCTCGAACAGCACCCGCGGACGATAGTCGTCGCGCTGCAGCAGCGCGGCGATCGTGTCGTAGGCGCGGTCGGCGCTGGCTGCGGTCAGCGGCTCGCCGATGCCGAACAGATGCTCAAGCACATGGTCGAGCCAAAGCCGCGTCGGCGTGCCACGGAAGAGGTGGTAATGCTCGGCGAAGCGCCGCCAGATCGCGCGGCCGTCGGTCTCGATAGGCGCCCCGTCCAGCGTCGCCACGCCGAGTTCTTCCAGCTGCACGCCCTGACTAAGCAGCATGCGGAAAATGTAATGGTCCGGCACGATGAGCAGTTGTGCGGGATCTGGAAACGGCTCGTTGAGCGCGTACCAGCGCGGGTCGGTGTGACCATGCGGGCTGACGATGGGCCGGTCTTTCACGCCGGCATAAAGGGCACGGGCCAATGCGCGCGAATTCGCCTCGGGCGGAAACAGCAGATCGGGATCGGTCGGCGCGATCATCGAAAAGGCGGCTCCTCCAATGCACGTCGCCGGAGGTGCGCGGCGGTTCGAGCAACGACCTGCATCAGCAAAAAGACCTGAAGCGCCTCGCCGAGGTCCGTTTCAGCGCGACGCGCTTTAGGGTCGGTATCGGTACGGTCGGCCAACGATGATGTCAACGCGGTCGTCCAGCCGCCGCCTCTTGCGGTCGGCAAGCCGCCTCTTGCGGTCGGCAGGCCTCGGCCTTCTTGCGGCGGTGGGGAACAGGTGATACGCCGCGTGTGCTCCACCGCAAGGGACATCGACATGCCGCTCCACCGAAGCCCCTCAGCCGTTTTGGTGCCATGACCCGCGGCCGCCTTTCCGACAGCGCGCTGCCGTCCTTGCCAAGCGAGGTTTTGGTGCCGGCCTATGATCGGGCCAGCATCACCCCCGGCATCGTGCATCTTGGCGTCGGCGCCTTTCACCGTGCCCATCAGGCCGCCTATGTCGATGCCTGCCTGGCGGCCGGCGAGAGCGATTGGGGCATCATCGGCGTATCGCTGCGCAGCCCCGACACGCGCGATGCGCTCGCGCCGCAGGACGGGCTCTACACGCTAGCGATCAGGGACAGCGCCGGCGAGCAGCTTGAGGTCGTCGGCTCGATCCTGTCCTTGCTCGTCGCTCCGGAGAACCCTGACGCGGTGCTCGCCGCGCTGACCGACCCGCGTACCCGCATCGTTACGCTGACCATCACCGAAAAAGCCTATCTCAGGGCGGCCGACGGCACGCTCGACGGCGCGCACCCCGATATCGTCCACGATCTCGCCAACCCCGGATCGCCGAAGACGGCGCATGGATTTCTCGCCGAGGCGCTGGCGCGCAGGCGGGCGGCCGGCACGCCGGCCTTTACGGTCCTGTGCTGCGACAACCTGCCTGCCAACGGTGCCACGCTGCATCGCCTGCTGATCGAATATGCGAAGCTCCGGGATTCACGGCTCATCCGCCAGGATGATGCCGGGCTTATCCGCCAGGATGATGCACGGCTCGCCCGACAGGGCGATGCCGACCTCGCGCGCCATATCGCCGATGACGTGGCCTTCCCGTCTTCCATGGTCGACCGCATCGTGCCGGCAACGACGGACGCGGACCGGGCGCGTGTTGCGCAGCAACTTGGCCTTGAGGACGCCTGGCCGGTGATGACCGAGCCGTTCCGGCAATGGGTGATCGAGGACCGCTTTCCCGCCGGACGCCCGGCCTGGGAGAAGTTCGGCGTCACCATGGTCGAGGATGTCGGCCCGTTCGAGGACATGAAGCTGAGGTTGCTCAACGGCGCGCATTCGGGCATCGCCTATCTCGGCCTGCTCAGCGGCCACGCCACAGTCGACCGCGCCTTTGCCGATCCGTCGATACGGCAGTTCGTGGACTGGCTGTGGGCCGAGGCCATTCCGACGCTGCCGCAGGATGCCGGGCTCGATCCGATCCCCTACACGGCTGAGCTTGCCGACCGCTTTTCCAACACCGCGCTCGCCCACCGCACCGCGCAGATCGCCAATGACGGCAGCCAGAAACTGCCGCAGCGCATCGTCGCCTCCGCGCTTGCGAGGTTCGAAGCGGGTCTGCTGCCGGAGCATCTGTCGCTGGTTGTCGCCGCCTGGATCGCCGCCTGCGCCGCGCGCGGCAAGACTTTGCCCGAGGGCCACTTCACCGATCCGCTCGATGCCGCGCTGGCCGACCTGTTCAGCCGCAACCTGCCGACTGCTCAGATGACGGCGGCCGTGTTCGATCTCGCCGGCTTCGCCAAGGGCCATCCGGAACGCCGGAAATTGATCGAGTTTGTCGCCACGCATCTCGTCCATTTCAAGCAGGGCGGCCCAAAGGTGGCATTCGCCGCGCTCGGCATTGGCAATGAACCGCCAAGGCCGGCTGAGTAGCTAGTTCCTCAACGCAGAAGTTTTGACCGGTTGGCTGGTGTGCGTTGGCAGATACCATGCCTTGGCGATTGGCCGGGACACCTATCGCGGTCGTCATCCACGGGCGGAGCAAGGAGCGAAGCGACGCGCGCAGACCCGAGGATCCATGCCG
>NZ_JAVIIV010000035.1:0-38849 GCF_033977215.1 Mesorhizobium humile | reverse complement strand
AACCGTCCAGAATAGCCGTTGACGACGGTGCCAACTAAGATCGCAGCATGACAGGCTACGTCTACATGACCGCAAGCCAGAAAGGCGGCACGATCTATATCGGCGTCACCAACGACCTCGCTCGTCGGATGCCCGAGCACAAGACCGGCCAAGGCTCCAGCTTCACCAGCTACGGCGTGCAGCGTCTGGTCTGGTACGAGGAATATGTCGACATCACCGACGCCATTCAGCGTGAGACGTCATTGAAGCGCTGGCCGCGGCAATGGAAGATTGATTTGATCGAGAAGACCAATCCGGAATGGTTCGAACTGTTTCGCGGGATCGGCTGGTGAACGTTCTTCACCGTGGCGGCGCTCAGGCGTCACGGCATGGATTCTAGGGTCTGCGCGCGTCGCTTCGCTCCTTGCTCCGCCCTAGAATGACGAAGGATAGGCTGGCCGGACAGAACCGCCTCTGCCCTTGCCGGGCACTTCCCTCTTTGCGGGCCCTCAAGGACGATTTGCTTCCGCGCCTTGCCTCCCCCGCCATCACCCGGCATAGATCGGCCATGGCTCAAGAACCCTACCGCCCGCGCCGCTCGGTGCTTTACATTCCCGCCTCCAACGACAAGGCGCTCGCCAAGATCGCCTCGCTTGCCTGCGACGTCGTCATCATCGATCTCGAGGACGCCGTCCTGCCCGCTGACAAGAAAGCGGCGCGCGACAGGGTCGCCGGCATTCTCGCCGGGCGCGAAAGGCGCTGCGAGATGGTGGTGCGTATCAATCCTTTGGCCAGCGAGTGGGGCGCCGACGATTTGTTGGCCGTCGCCAAGGCGGAGCCCGACGGCATTCTCCTGCCCAAGATCGGCACGCCGCGCGACATCCTCGAGGCCGGCGACCTGCTGGACGACAATTTCGCGCCGGACAGCGTGAAACTGTGGGCGATGGTCGAGACGCCCAAGGCGCTGCTCAACATCGGCGCGATCGCCGAGCTCGGCCGCGATCCGGCGTCGCGCCTGGCTTGTTTCGTTGCCGGAACGAATGACCTGGTGAAGGCGGCCGGCATTCTGGCGACGCCCGACCGGCGCTATCTGATGCCGTGGCTGATGCAACTCGTGCTTGCCGCCCGCGCGGGCGGCATCGACGTGATCGACGGCGTCGCCAATGATTTTCGCGACCTTGACGCTCTTGCCCGGGAATGCGCCGATGGGGCCGCCATGGGTTTCGACGGCAAGTCGCTGATCCATCCCGCCCAGATCGAGCCGGCGAACCGCGCCTTTTCGCCATCGCCCGAGAGGCTGGCCGCGGCCCGCGCGATCAGGGATGCGTTCGCGCGGCCCGAAAATGCCGGCAAGGGCGTGATCGGGTTGGATGGCAAGATGGTCGAGCGGCTGCATCTGGCCGAAGCCGAGAAACTTCTGGCGAAGGCCGCAATCATCGGCGCATGATGCGGCGCGAGAAACGATTTTTTCAGACCCGGCTTTCCGCCCAGTCACGACAGGTTAGGCACGACAGGATAGATCCATGAAACTCTACCGCTTCCTCACCGGCCCGGACGACGCCACCTTCTGCCACAAGGTGACGGCCGCCCTGAACAAGGGCTGGCACCTGTTCGGCTCGCCGACCTATGCCTATGACAAGAAGACCAAGTCGATGCGCTGCGGCCAGTCCCTGGTGAAGGATGTCGAAGGCCAGGAATACAGAGCCGACACCAAGCTGAGCGACTGGTAAGGAAAGCGCTCAGAGACTGTTTCGAAATTCGCTCTGGCGAGTCATATGGTGGTGATTTCGAGAACCGGAGCGGAGCGGACATTTGGTCCATGAGCCTGCGCATGACCCCGAAAATCGAAATCGATTTTCGGAAAGGATCATGCGCCACCTAAAATTGCTGCAGCGTCCTTTGCGCGTCCAAGAGGACGCGCGGCGCTGCAGTAGCGCAGAAAGCGCCGCCAGATGGCCGCCGGAGTAGAATTTCCAAACAGTCTCTCAGCCCGGCGCCACCTGCTCGGCCGCTTCCTCGATCCGCTCCATGTCGTCGTCCGACAGGCCGAAATGGTGGCCGATCTCGTGGATCAGCACATGGGTGACGATGTCGCCCATCGTCTCCTCGTTCTCGGCCCAGTAGTCGAGTATGGCCCGGCGGTAGAGCGTGATGCGGTTCGGTCCCTCGCCGGTCTGCGGGTTCCAGCGTTCGGCGATGCCGCGCCCCTCGAACAGGCCGAGCAGGTCGAAGGGCGTCTCCAACGACAGGTCGTCCATGATCTCGTCGGTCGGGAAATCGGCGATCTGGATAATGATCTCGCCGGTGAGCTGGCGGAACTCGTCCGGCAGATGGGCATAGCTCTCCAGCGCCAGAAGCTCCATCTCGTCGATCGACGGCGAGAGCTGGTCGTGCCAGGTGCGTGTCTTGTAGATGCGGGCCATGTAACGTCCTTTGATCCCGGCATATAGGCTTTCGCGCCGATAGAGGCAAATGAGCCGGCTGGACGTCCGCTTTCAAGGTAAAAGCCGAAGGAATAAATTCCTTGTGACTCTGCTTGACTCTTCCCGGGCCCTCTGGAATCTATAGGAACATAACAGGAACAATTGCTGCCGGAAGTGAACGTCATGGCGATGAGCGCCGTGGCGCGGGACACTGTTTTTGCCCTGCGCCGCCAGATCGCGAAGATCGAGGGAACGCTGCCCGAGCGCCTGCAGGCGCCGGCGCTTGGCGTGCCTGCCAATGCCAGGTCGGACATGACGCTCGTCCGGCGCGGCCTCGCCGTGGCTTCGGCGGACGCTTTCCTGCACACCGGCATCGATCGCCTCGACACCGCCCTTGGCGGCGGGGTGCCCAGGGCGGCGCTCAGCGAAATCCATGGCCTGGAGACCCGCGATGCCGGCGCCGTTGCCGGCTTCGCACTCTCGCTCGTAAGCCTGATCCTCAAGCAGAAGCGGGGCCTGCCGATCCTCTGGGTCGGCACGGCGGAAATCTTTCACGAGGCCGGCCTTCCCTATGCCAGGGGGCTGAGCGCCCTGTTCGGCATCGAGCCGGAGCAATTGCTGTTTTCCGAGGCGTCGAAGCTGCTCGACGCGCTGTGGATCGCCGAGGAGGCCGCCCGCATGACGGCCTTCGCCGCGGTCATCCTCGAGATCCGCGGCAGTCCCCAGCGGCTCGACCTCACCGCCACGCGCCGGCTGCACGCCCGCGCCCAGAATGCCGGCCGCCCGGTGCTGTTGCTGCGCCATGCCGGCGAGGCCGATCCAACCGCCGCGCCGGTGCGCCTCATCGTTTCGGCGGCGCCTTCGGCAAGCCGCGAGACAGTCGCCGGGCCGCTCGCCGGCTCGATCGGCCGCCCTGCCTTCACCGTCGATATCGGCAAGAGCCGCACGGCCCTGCCCGGACAATTCACACTGGAGTGGAACCCAAATGAGCACGCTTTTGCAGAAAGAACAGAGAATTCTGTCGCTGTGGTTCCCGCATCTGCCCGCGGAGCGGATCCTGCGCCAGCGTCTGGGGCGGTCCTGGCGTTCCCGGCCGTCGCAGCACCTGCCGCCATCTCACCCACCGCTTGTGGTCAGCCATCGCGACAACAACACCCAGCGCATCGCGGCCCTCGACGAGCGGGCTGAGGCGCTGAAATTGAAGCGCGGCATGGGCATCGCCGATGCGCGCGCCATGCACCCCACGATCGACGTGGTGGAGGCCGACCCGGAGGCCGACCGACGCCTGCTCGAAGGCCTTGCCGACTGGTGCGATCGCTACACGCCGCTGGTAGCGATCGACGCCGAGGACGGGCTGTTCCTCGACGTCACCGGCTGCACGCATCTGTTCGGCGGCGAGCGCGCCATGCAGGACGAGATCCTCACCCGCTTCTTCCAGCAGGGTTTCGATGTCCGCGCCGGGCTCGCCTCCACGCCGGGCGCCGCCTGGGCGGCGGCGCGCTTCCATGGCGACCGCATCATTGCCGGCGGCGAGGAGGAGGCGCTGCTTGTGCCATTGCCATTGTCGGCGCTGCGCATCGCGCCGGAGACCCGCGCCGGCCTGGAGAGCGTCGGCCTGCGCACCGCCGGCGCGGTGATGGCGGCGCCCCGGGCGCCGCTCGCCCGCCGCTTCGGCGCCACCTTGCTTCTGCGCCTCGACCAGGCGCTCGGCCGCCTCGACGAGGCCGTGTCGCCGCGCCTTCCCGTCGCGCCGCTCTCGGTCGAGCGCCACCTTGCCGAGCCGGTCGTGCTCACCGACGACATCGAGCGGCTGGTGAGCCGCCTTGCCGTCGCCTTGAAGAGCGACCTCGAACGGCGCGGCGAGGGCGCGCGCACGCTGGCGCTGCTTCTCTTCCGCGTCGACGGCGCCGTCAGCCGCATCGCCGTCGGCACCTCGCGCCCGATGCGCGAGCCGCGGCTGATCCAAAGGCTGTTCCATGAGCGGTTGACCGCGCTGGAGCAGACCATCGACGCCGGCTTCGGCTTCGACCTCGTGCGGCTGTCCGTGCTGTCGGTCGCGGCCTTCGACTTGGCTCAGGGCGACCTCACCGGCGAGACGAACGACGATGACGCCGACATCGCTTTATTCGCCGACCGCGTCCGCGCCCGTCTCGGCGAGGCCGCCGTGCTGAAGCCGGTGGCCGTCGAAAGCCATCTGCCGGAACGCGCCGTCAAGACCGTGCCTTTCGCCGAAGCGCCGCAACGGCGCGCGCCGGCGGCCGGACGGGCGGCACCCCGAACCGCGCCGCCGATGACCATCTATCCGCCGGAGCGGCCGGTGCGCCTGTTCCGCTCGCCCGAGCCGATCGAGGTGCCGGCGACCGAGATCCCGGAAGGCCCGCCGATGAATTTCCGCTGGCGGCGCGCGCTCTACCGCGTCGCCCGCGCCGAAGGGCCGGAACGCATCGCCGCCGAATGGTGGCGGCAATTGCCCGGCGAGGAAGAGGCGCCGACCCGCGACTATTACCGCATCGAGGACAGCGAGGGGCGCCGCTACTGGCTCTATCGCCAGGGCCTCTACGGCACCGCCCCGCAAGCCGCGCCGCCGCGCTGGTTCATGCATGGGGTGTTTGCATGAACGCGCTGACCGTCATTCCCTATGCCGAGTTCGGCATCCGGTCGAATTTCTCCTTCCTGCGCGGCGCCTCCAAGCCGGAGGAGCTGGTGGTCACGGCGAAATTCTACGGTTTTGCCTCGATCGGGCTTGCCGACAGGAACACGGTCGCCGGCGTCGTGCGCGCCTGGCAGCAGGCCAGGGTGGAGAAGATGGGCTATCACCCCGGCTGCCGGCTGGTATTCGGCGACGGCACGCCGGACATCCTCGCCTATCCCCGCGATCGCCAGGGCTGGGGCCATCTCTGCCGCATGCTGACCCAGGCCAATCTGCGCGACGAGAACGAGAAGGGCGCGACGCTGCTCCAACTGGCCGACCTGCTCGAATGGGGCGATCGGATGTCGCTGGCGATCCTGCCCGATCTGTCCGCAGGCACGGAAGACAATCTGGTCTTAATTAGCCGGCTTATTGATCGGTTTGGCGCGGCGCTCCGACTGGCCGTGGCGCCGGATTATGCCGGCAATGATCGCTTCCGCATCGAGCAGGCGGCGGCGATGGCCGAACACGCCCGCGTCCCGCTGATGGCGACCAACGACGTGCTCTATCACGCCGCCGATCGCCGGCCGCTGCAGGACGTGCTCACCGCGATCCGCCTCAACACGCCGGTCTCCGAGGTTGGGCTGGAGCTGACCGCCAATGCCGAGCGCCATCTGAAACCGCCGCTGGAGATGGCGCGGCTTTTCCGCCGCCATCCGCAAGCGTTGGCCGAGACGCTGCGCTTCGCCGACGAGCTCACCTTCTCGCTCAGCGATCTCGAATACAATTATCCGGACGAGCCGACCGAATCCGGACTTGGACCGCAGGCCGAGCTCGAACGGCTGGCGCGCGAAGGCGCGGCAAGGCGCTATCCGGCCGGCGTTCCCGATCATGTGCTGAAGCGCATCGCCAGCGAGCTCGCCTTGATCGAGCGCCTGAACTATGCCCGCTATTTCCTCACCGTCCACGACATCGTCAAATTCGCCCGCAGCCAGGGCATCCTTTGCCAGGGCCGCGGCTCGGCCGCCAATTCGATCATCTGTTTCTGCATCGGCATCACCGAGGTCGGCCCCGAGCGCATCGACACCTTGTTCGAGCGCTTCATCTCCGAGGAACGCAACGAGCCGCCCGACATCGATGTCGACTTCGAGCATGAAAGGCGTGACGAGGTCATCGCTTACATTTACCAAAAATACAGCGCCAAGCGCACCGCCCTGGCCGCCGCCGTCATCAGCTATCGCGGCCGCTCCGCCTTGCGCGAGGTGGCCAAGGCCATGGGCCTGTCGGAGGATGTCCGCAGCGCGCTGTCCAGCACCATCTGGGGCTGGTCGACCTCCGAGCTCGGCGACAGGGAAGCCAATGCCGGCGGCCTCGACCGCACCGATCCGCTGTCGCGGCAGGTGCTGGAGCGCGCCAACGAGATCATGGGCTTTCCCCGCCACCTGTCCCAGCATGTCGGCGGCTTCGTCATCACCCGCGACCGGCTCGACGAGGTCGTGCCCATCGTCAAGACGGCGATGGAGGAACGCAAGATGGTCGAATGGGACAAGGACGACCTCGACGCGGTGAAGATCCTCAAGGTCGACGTGCTGGCGCTCGGCATGCTGACCTGCCTGAAGCGCGCCTTCGCCTTGCTCACCCATCATTACCCGCGGGCGCGGGACGATTATGGCCGCCCGCTGACGCTGGCGACGCTCCGTGAAGCCGATATGCGCGTCTATGACATGATCTGCCGGGCCGACACGCTCGGCGTCTTCCAGATCGAGTCGCGCGCCCAGATGTCGATGCTGCCGCGGCTTAAGCCCCGCGAATTCTACGATCTCGTCATCGAGGTGGCGATCGTGCGGCCTGGCCCGATCCAGGGCGACATGGTGCACCCCTATCTGCGCCGGCGGCAGGGCAAGGAGGCGGTCCATTACCCCAGCCCTGATCTGGAGAAGATTCTCGGCAAGACGCTGGGCGTGCCGCTGTTCCAGGAACAGGCGATGAAGATCGCCATCGTCGCCGGCGGCTTCCGGCCGGGCGAGGCCGACGAATTGCGCCGCGCCATGGCGACCTTCAAGCGCACCGGCACGATCGGCAATTACCGCCAGCGCATGATCGACGGCATGATCGGCAATGGCTACGACAAGGACTTCGCCGAGCGCTGCTTCAAGCAGATCGAAGGGTTCGGCGAATATGGCTTTCCCGAAAGCCATGCCGCGTCCTTCGCGCTGCTCGTCTATGCCTCCTGCTGGTTCAAGACCTTCTTTCCCGATGTCTTCTGCGCCGCGATCCTCAACGCGCAGCCGATGGGCTTCTACCAGCCGGCCCAGCTCGTGCGCGATGCGCGCGACCATGGCGTCGAGGTGCGCGAGGTCGACATCAACCATTCCGTCTGGGACTGTACGCTGGAGGAAGCCGCCTTCGATCCGTCCCGCATCCTCGAGCGCCATGCCTCGATGCGCGGCGTCATCGAGACGGCGCATGCCGTCAGGCTCGGTTTCCGCCAGATCAAGGGCCTGTCGGAGGAGCGTATGGGTGCGGTCGTCGCGCGGCGCGGCGACGGCTATCGGTCGGTCCGCGATGTCTGGCTGCGTTCAGGCCTCGATGTCGGCGAGATCGAAAGACTGGCGCAGGCCGACGCCTTCCGCTCGATCGGCCTCGACCGCCGCGCGGCGCTCTGGGAGGTGCGGGCGCTCGATGGCAAGAGCGCCGCCGAGAAACTGCCGCTGTTCGACCAGCCGTCGCTCAACCTGCGCGAGCTGGAGCCGGAAACGAAACTGCCGAAAATGCCGCTCGGCGAGCATGTCGTCCACGACTACCGTTCGCTCGGCCTGTCGCTGAAGGAGCACCCCGTCGCCTTCCTGCGTGAAAGGCTGGATCGCGCCGGCGTTACCCCCAATGCCCGCCTGCCGTCGGTGCGCGACGGCCGCCGCGTCTCCGTCGCCGGCCTGGTGCTGGTGCGCCAGCGCCCGGGCAAGGGCAATGCCATCTTCCTCACGCTGGAAGACGAAAAGTCGATCGCCAACGTCATCATCTGGCCGCGCGTCTTCGACCGCTTCCGCTCCATCGTCATGGGCGCGCGCTTCATCCGCGTCAGCGGCAAGCTGCAGCACGAATCGGACGTCATCCATATCGTGGCGGACAGGATCGAGGATTTGACTCCATGGCTGAGCGTCCTGTTGGAGTCCGCCAACCGCCCGGTCATCGAGCATAATCCCGCCGAACGGCCGATTGAATCAAAGTCCGCCGCAAGCCGTGGCCTGCCGGTTCGCCAGGACGTCGCCACGCTGTCGAGCGCCGCGCGGCAGGTCATGCCCAAGGGACGGAATTTTCAGTAGCAGCGATATCCAACACAATAGGGAACGCAGCAGAGGCGAAAAAGCGCCTTCGTCATCCACGGGCGAAGCAAGGAGCGAAGCGACGCGCGCAGACCCGAGGATCCATGCCGTGACCTCGGAGCGCCACCTCGGTGCAGAATTCTGCTCCGCCGCGCCCTTCGATCAAGGTCACGGCATGGATACCAGGGTCTCCGCGACGGAGCTCCGCTCCTGCTTCGCCCTGGAATGACGACGTCAGGAACATCTCCCAACCTCGAAGGCGGCATGACAGCGCAAGCCCGCTTCACGAAGGCCCGCTGAGCCGCGGCGTCGGCGGGGTCAGCATGTCCTCGGCCGAGATCGTGCGCGCCTCCGAAGGAAGCATGATCGGGATGCCGTCGCGCACCGGATAGGCGAGCTTCGCCACGCGCGAAACCAGCTCGCTGCGCTCGGGATCCCAGGTCAGCGGCCCCTTGGTCAGCGGGCAGGCCAGCAGCTCCAGCAGCTTCGGGTCGACCTCGGCTTTTCGTCCGTCCCGTCCGTCCGCCATCGCGCTTATCCCTTGTCCACTGCACGGCTTAAGTGTGTTGAGATTCAGGTCGGGCCGAGTCGAGAACTGTGGCTTCTGAGAACCGGAGCGGAGCGTACTTAACGTACGTGAGCACCGGCCTACGCCGACCGTAGCCTTAATTTAGCTGCCACGCCACGCATGAGTGCTTCGGCCGGCGAAGGCCGGAAGCGCAGGAAGCCGCCGTTCGCAGGCCGGCCTCACCTGAATATCAATACATTTATTGCAGGCTTGACCCAAACTCATCGTCCTCGCGCGCCAGCGTCATTTCCGTGATGGCGATCAGCGTCTCGGCGCGCGTTTTCAGGTCCGGCGCTTCCAGCAGCGCCTGCTTCTCGGCCGGTCCGTAAGGCGCCATCATCGACAGCGCGTTGACCAGCATGCCGTTTTCGGCGCGGCTGACGCTTTCCCAATCGGCCTCGAGGTCGTTGGCCTGCAGATAGGCGCGAAACGCCTTGAGCAGCGCCGGCCGGTCGACCTCGCCGGCGGCCGGGTCCTCCTCGAGGTCGGCCAAAAACGGCGCTATCTTACACTGCCGGAAAGGCGCCTTTGCCGCGAGCTCCTGCACGATGCGAAACCGGCACACGCCCTGCAGCGAAATCAGGTATCGGCCGTCGCCGGTCTCGGCGAGCGAGATGATGCGCCCGGCGCAGCCGACGCTGCACAGCTCCGGCTCGCCATCATCGCGCAATGCGCCGTCGAGGCTTGGCTGGATCATGCCGATCAGCCGCGAGCCGGCCATCGCCTGGTCGATCATCTGCAGATAGCGCGGCTCGAAGATGTTGAGCGGCATGCGACCGCCGGGCAGGAGCAGCGCTCCGGCGAGCGGGAACACCGGGATTGCCGGCGGCAAATCCTTGGCAAGCCGGTAGAGTGCGTTACCGACGCGCACCGCAACCCTCCCAATCAAACGCGGGCAAGCGCATCACCCTGCAATCTCCTCTCGCACCGCGTCTTCGATTGGCGGCGAACCGCCAGCCTGCCCTTATCTGGCGCTGTCACTCCGCCGCTCAAGCCTGCCGGCCGCGACAGCCGGCAAAAAACTTCAGGCAATCCCGGAACAGGCGCGTAGCGGTTTCCGTCCGGAACTGCGTCAGAACAAATGCGTAGAGCGGTTCGGCGATTCTGTGAAACGCCGAACCGCTCTACGAGAACAGCAGCGACGAGAGCTTGCGGCGTGCCGCGAGCGTCGCCTCGTCGGTCATTCCCCAGGCCTCGAACAGCTTCAGCAACTGCGACCTGGCGCCGTCGTCGTTCCAGGTCCGGTCGGCCTTGACGATCGCCAGCAAATTGTCGGCGGCCGCGTTGCGCTCGCCGCGCGCGTTCTGGATCATCGCCAGGTCGAAGCGAGCCTGATGGTCGGCCGGGTTGGCGGCGAGCCGGCGCTCGAGCTCCGCCGGATTGCCGAGCGCGGCCGCTTCCGCCGCCAGCGTCATCTTGGCGCGCAGCGCGGCCAGCGCCGGCGCATCCTTCTTGTCCTCGGGCGCCCGGGCCAGAACGGTCTCGGCGCCTTCCGCGTCGCCGGCGTCGAACAGGATCTCGCCCAGGCCGGCGATCGCCTCGATCGTCTCCGGCGCCTGCTCGAGGATCGCGTCGTAGATGTCGGCGGCGGTCTGGACGTCGCCGGCCCCACGCGCCTCGACCGCCGCGGCAAGCGCGTCCGCGATCTGCGGCGCGCCGCCGCCCTTGCCGCCGACCTTCTGGATGAACTGGGCGATCTGGCTTTCGGGAACAGCGCCCATGAAGCCGTCGACCGGCTGGCCGTCCTTGAAGGCGATGACCGCTGGGATAGACTGGATGCCGAGCTGGCCGGCGATCGAGGGATGATCGTCGATGTTCATCTTGACCAGCTTGACCTTGCCGCCGGCGGCCTGCACCGCTTTCTCGAGCTGCGGCGTCAGTTGCTTGCACGGCCCGCACCACGGCGCCCAGAAGTCGACCAGCACCGGCTGGCGGCGCGATTCCTGGATGACGTCGGCGGCGAAGGCGGCGGTTGTCGTGTCCTTGATCAGGTCGGCCGCCGCCGGCGCGTCGCCGAGCGAAACCTTGGCGCGGTCGCCGCCGCCATACTGCACCGTCTGGGCGTACTGGCCGCCATTGCCGCCAAACGCGCCGCTATACGGATTGTTGTCGCTCATCGTGTCGCCCTTTCGGTCGCGCTCTGAGGCGTCGGCGCCCGGCGCGTCATTGTCGGATTTCGGAACCGCCTTCCATGTGGCGATCGGTCCCTGACTTTCAAGATTATGAGACTGCCAAGATAACAGGATCGTGGCCGGTTGCCTCGATGAATCTGATCAGGTCGGCGGCGGCGATCGAGGTCGTCGCCTCATTGGTCAGCGGATGGCCGTTGATGAGGTCATGGCTCATCAACGCCTGGTCGAGCACGACCTTGATCTTGCCTTGCGTGTCGTTGATCAGGCCGAAAACCGTGACCGCGCCGGGAATGACGCCTAGCAGCTCCATCAACATCTCCGGCTTGCCGAACGACACCCGGCTGGCGGCGCCGATCAAATGGTGGATCTGCTTCAGGTCGACCACGGCGTCCTCGCCGACGGTGACGAGGAAATAATTGTCCTTCTTGTCCTTGAGGAACAGGTTCTTGGTGTGGCCGCCGGGAATCTCGCCGCGCAGGCCTTGCGAATCGGCGACCGTGAACAGCGGCGGGTGCCGCACCGTCGTGACGGAAATGCCGAGATCGGCAAGGAATGCATTGAGCTCGGCTTCGGTCTTTGGCATCGGTCCTCGCGCGGTCGAACAGGGCTCATGCCGTTTACGGCCAACGGTGCCATCGGGGCAAGGCCGCCGGCGCAATTCCGGCAAGAGCGGATGGCGGCTTCGCGCGAGGATTCGCGACCGGTCCGGTTTCGCGCCGCCTCGATGCTTTCGAAGCCAACCGCGTCACGCGAAAAATTCGCGCCAAAAAGACCGTCATTTCCCTGTTGCAATCGCCGCGCTCTTCGGCCATATAGGCGCGGCTTGCGGCCCAACGGCCGCGCGAGCGGGTGTAGCTCAGGGGTAGAGCACAACCTTGCCAAGGTTGGGGTCGGGCGTTCGAATCGCCTCACCCGCTCCAGTTTCCTCACCGAGGATCAAGCAAACGAAAAGCCGCGGACCTCCGCGGCTTTTTCGCGTTTAAGGCTTGCAGGCGGGCCACCGCACAGAGCCCCGGAGCCGCGCCTGGACGGTCGGCGAGAGCCGTATGCACCGCCACGGATCTCGCGCGAAGGGATCAAGCATACAGGTCACGCGATCTTTTCCCACGGCATGTAGCATCCGCCGTCGGGAAAGTGTCGGCCGCCCATCAGACTTGGGTCGCATGCCGAAGGGACTGTAGAGCCCCTGTTGCCGACCGCCCGACAACTATATGTTGAGTGAAAGTGCTGGAAATAATCCGGCCGGGCAGTCTCGCGGGCACCGTTCCCGCAAGTCGTTACGTTGGGGCATAGCTAGAGCAATTCCAGGAAAAGTGTGAGCGGTTTTCCGTTCGGAATTGCGTCAAAGCAGAGAATAAACGCCATGAGGTTCACAGCCTTACAGGATCCGTGCGGGCAATGGATGGTCTACGATCTGCGGTCCGGTTGCCCGGCGCAGATACCGGACATGGTGCTCATTGGCCTCAGGCGAGCGCAAGCGGAAGAGCTCGCCAGCCAAGCGAATGAACTCGTCTCGACATCGCGGCCGGCGGTGCTTTCTCGATATTTCAGCCTTTTATCGATATTTTACTGGCCTACGCCGGAACAATCGGACTCTATTTCGACTTCTCTGCGTGTCGTGGAAGCGCGCTGCGGTACCGGGGGAAACATATGGGCCAAAACAAAGACTTAGGGCGACTCGGCAATCCGTGAACACTGAGCTCGCTTCAGCTGCGCTGAAACAAGGAGCGTCAATGAGGTTCGCAGCGATGCAGGATCCGTGCGACGACTGGCTTGTGTGTGATCTGGTTTTCGACATCCCGGCGGAGATGGACGGCCGGCCGTTGATCGGGCTGACGCGCGGCGAAGCCGAGCAGCTTGCCGACCTGGCCAATTCCGGGCTTGGCGGGCACGGTGGCAATTCGCCGATCCCGTTCGCCAGCGTCGCCTGAAGACTTCGGCCCGCGCATCCGCGATTCAATGCCCGTTCACATCGGATAACGTTTGCGTTCCACCTCCGTTTCGACGTCGGGGCGGCTTCTATATGTCCATTTGGGCCGAGAAACGCCGGCGGTGAAAGGCCTGCACCGCGACACGACGCGACCGGACGGCCCGTTTCGGAAAAAGCGGTTTTGCCGCTTCCTCCATCTCGAGGAATGTCATCATGCGTTCTTTCATCCCAAAACTCATCGCGGCCGCCTCGATCTTCGCGGCCATACCGCTTTCGAGCGCCTATGCCGTGCACCGCCACCACAGGGCCGCGGTCGACACGACCACCACGGCATCGGTGCCGATGGATCCGGAAGCGAGAGCGGCCACGGAGCAACTGCTTGGCGTCAAGCAAGGTATCCGCAACGCCAGGGAGCTCGGCAAGATCTCCGAGGGCCGGGCCTGCGAGTTGATGCAGCAGGCCGACAGCATCCAGCGCGCCGGAGGCCGCTCGGCGATCGCGCAGATCAACGAACTGGACCAGCGGCTTCAGCAAGCCACCGGTCAGGGGACCTATATGGGCGACGGCTCGGATGGCGGCTACTATCCGAACGGCTGACGAACAGGCGTTCTTCCTGGAGCAATTCCAGGAAAAGCGGTTGGGCTCGGTGACTTCGCCGTAGCTTCCGCCCGGAATTGCGGAAAACTAAGGAGATACAGCGGCTGCCGGTGTGATCGAGCCTTCCTCGGCTTCACACCGGCGCTGCGGCGTGCCCGCAATGCCGCCCCACAATGCCGCTCAGTCGGCTGATGCCGTCACCTAATGCATGTCGCGCAAAAGTGACCTCGGTTTTGCGGCAACGGCATGCATTAGGCAAGGCGCTAAGCGCGTCGCGTGAATCCGTTTCGACGCGACGCGCTTTAGTGATTGTGGGACTGCTGGAACCCGGCCACGTCATATTGCGATACGCTCTTCGGATTCTTCGAGTTCTGCGGCTGCTCGCCTGCGTAATGTGTTCCCGCGTTGCCATCCGGATTGAAGGCCGAACCCGGGGCAGAGGCGGAGTTGCCCGGCGTGGCGCTTCCAGTCTCAGGGGTGCCGATCGTCTGGTTGGGTTGACCTGTCGTCCCCGTTACCGTGTGGACGTTGCCGGCCAGGGCCATGCCGGTGGAGGCTATGAACAAGCCGGTCACTATAGGCGTGAGGAGATGTTTCATCGTGTTCTCCTAAAAGCATTGGATTTCAGGAGGGCGCTCGGGTCTTTGGAGCACCCGGCGAGTTGGACATCCAATGTCACTAACGCTTTCGGACGGCCGATCATCCCGATCCTCACAAAGCTGTGATGCCACGCGCGGCTGTTCTGCCGGGCTCGGCTGATTGGGGCAACTACGCCAGTCTCGCCCTGGTGGTCCGCGGCGTCGCCAGGAGCAGGCTTGTCTCGCTTCCCGTAATCCCCGGGATCAACCGGATGCGGCGCAACACCGCGTCGAAATCCGTCAGCGTTGCGGTGCCGAGTTCCACCACCAGGTCCCAGCGCCCGTTGGTGGTGTGGATGGTGGAGACCTCGGCGAGGCCGCCGAGCGCCTTGACGACCCGGTCGGCGGCATGACCCTCGATCTCGATCGTCATCACGCCGCGGATCTTCTGATCGACGGCGTCGGCGCGCAGCACCACCGTGTAGCCGATGATCTCGCCGGACTTCTCCAGCCGCTCCATGCGCGCCCTGACCGTCGCGCGCGACACGCCGAGATCGACGGCGAGGTCTGAGACGCTGCGCCGCGCATCGTGCCGCAGAAGCGTGACCAGTCTTTCGTCGAGCGCATCCATGGTTGCTCACTTTGGTCAGATCGAGTTTTCAAAATGATAAACTAATCTTCTCGAAATGCCAATTTTCGCTGTTCAAACCGCCAGCAGGCAATGGTTCACTCCTTCGATCAATCGCAAGGTGAGAAAAGATGCGCTGCAGGATCGTCGGCGCGCCGGTGCAGGACGGCGCGGGCAGGATGGGATGCGAAATGGGGCCGAGCGCGCTGCGCACGGCAGGGCTGGTCTCGGTGCTGGCCGAGCTCGGCCATGAGGTCGAGGACTGGGGCGCGGTCGAGAAGGCCATGGCGCGCCCGGTGGTCCACGGCAACCTGGCGCTGAAGGCGCTGCCGGAGATCTCCGCCTGGACGGCTTCGATCGCCGAGACCGCCTACGCGGCGTCCAGGGACGCCATGCCGATCTTCCTCGGGGGCGACCATTCGATCTCCGCCGGCACGGTATCCGGCGTGGCGCGCCGCGCGGCCGAGCGCGGCCGGCCGCTCTTTGTGCTGTGGCTCGACGCGCATCCGGATTTTCATACGCTCGACACCACCACCAGCGGCAATCTGCATGGCGTGCCGCTCGCCTATGCCAGCGGCCAGGCCGGTTTTCAGGGCTATTTCCCGGATCTGCCGCAAGCGGTCGACCCGGCCCGCATCTGCGCCATCGGCCTGCGCAGCGTCGACCCGGCCGAGCGCCGCGCGCTGACTGAAGCCGGCGTCACCGTGCATGACATGCGCGCCATCGACGAGCACGGCATCGCGCCCCTGCTGCGTGCCTTCCTGGCGCGCGTCGAGAAGGAGAACGGCTTGCTGCATGTCAGCCTCGACGTCGATTTCCTCGACCCCTCGATCGCGCCGGCCGTCGGCACCACCGTGCCCGGCGGCGCCACCTTCCGCGAAGCGCATCTGGTGATGGAGATGCTGTCCGACAGCGGCCTGGTTTCGAGCCTCGACCTGGTCGAATTGAACCCGTTCCTCGACGAACGCGGCCGCACCGCGACCCTGATGGTCGACCTCACCGCCAGCCTGATGGGCCGCCGCATCATGGACCGCCCGACCCGCAGCCACTCCGGAAGCCTCTGATCATGACCCAGCCTTCGCGCCTTGCCATCGTTCCCTTCGTCAGCGTCGACCGCATGATGAAGCTGGTGCTCGCCATCGGCGTCGAGCGCTTCCTGACCGAGCTCGCCGCCTATATCGAGGAGGATTTCCGCCGCTGGGAATTGTTCGACAAGACGCCGCGCATCGCCTCGCACAGCCATGACGGCGTCATCGAGCTGATGCCGACCAGCGACGGCAAGATGTACGGCTTCAAATATGTCAACGGCCACCCGAAGAACATGCGCGAGGGCCGCCAGACGGTCACCGCCTTCGGCGTGCTCGCCGATGTCGGCTCCGGCTATCCGATGCTGCTCACCGAGATGACCATCCTGACGGCGCTGCGCACCGCCGCCACCTCCGCCGTCGCGGCCAAATATCTGGCGCCCAGGGGTGCGCGCGCCATGGCCATCATCGGCAACGGCGCCCAGTCGGAATTCCAGGCCATCGCCTTCAAGGCGCTGCTCGGCATCGACCGGCTGCGGCTTTACGACATCGACCGCTCGGCCTCCGAAAAATGCGCCCGCAACCTCGCCGGCAAAGGCTTCGACATCACCATCTGCTCGACCGGGCAGGACGCGGTGGAAGGCGTCGACATCATCACCACGGTGACGGCCGACAAGCAGTACGCCACCATCCTCACCGACAACATGGTGGGCTCCGGTGTCCACATCAACGCGGTCGGCGGCGACTGCCCCGGCAAGACCGAGCTGCATCGCGACATCCTGCTGCGCTCCGATATCTTCGTCGAGTTCCCGCCGCAGACGCGCATCGAGGGCGAGATCCAGCAGCTCGACGCCGACCATCCGGTGACCGAGCTGTGGCAGGTGATGACCGGCCAGGCGGAGGGCCGCAAGACAGCCAAGCAGATCACCTTGTTCGATTCCGTCGGCTTCGCGACGGAAGATTTTTCCGCGCTGCGCTATGTCCGCGACCAGCTCCAGGCCACCGGCCTCTATGAGGAGCTCGACCTGCTCGCCGACCCCGACGAGCCGCGCGACCTCTTCGGCATGCTGGAGAGGGCGGCCATTCAGCCGGCGGCTTGATGCCGGTCAGCAAGGCGATTTCATACGGCGAGATAATCGCATAGGGCGCTCCCCCTCTCCGTCTCGGCTTCGCCGATCCACCTCTCCCCCGCCTTTGGCGGGGGCGAGGAACCCAAACTTGCGAAGGCCTCGCCCCCGGCGATTGGCGTTTCCTCGCCCCCGCAAAGCGGGGGAGAGATCGGCGCCCAGCGCCGAGACGGAGCGGGGGCAGCGCCAGCGTTGATGATGCTGGCACCTACTCGCGCAAACGCGCACAGCTTTCCCGCTCGACCAGCACCGGCGCCAGCACCTCGCGCCGTGAGGGCGCTTCCGGCTCGCCCAGCCTCTCGAGCAGCAGGCTCACCGCCAGCGTGCCGATCTTTTCCACCGGCTGCGCGATCGTCGTCAGCGGCGGCCAGGTGGTGACGGCATAGGGGATGTCGTCGAAGCCGACCATCGAGATGTCGTCGGGAACCCGCAATCCGCGCGAACGCAGCGCGGTGACCGCGCCCATGGCCATCAGGTCGTTGCAGGCAAACACTGCCGTGATGTCCGGTGCCTGTGCCATGAGCTGTTCCATCGCCATCCGCCCACCGGCGAAATGATAGTCGGAATCGACGATAGACGATGCCGGCAGCTCGATACCTGCCTCTTTGAGCGCGCGGACAAAACCGCGCAGGCGGGCCGGGCTGGAGCTCGAATCGCGCGGGCCGCCGATGACGCCGATCTCCTTGTGACCGAGCCCAGCCAGGTATTGGCCGGCGAGATAGCCGCCATGGTCATGGTCGACCAGCACGGAATCGACATTGACCGACTGGATCTCGCGGTCGAGCAGCACCGCCGGCACGCTGGGCAGGAGGCGGGCGAACACCCGCGCATGGTCGGACGAGCCGGCGAAGATCAGCCCGTCGATCTGCTTGGCCATCAGCACCGAGAGATAACGCTCCTCCTTCTCGGCATTGCCGTCGGAATTGCACAGGATCACCGTGTAGCCGGACACGAAGCCCGCATCCTCGATCTGCCGCGCGACGCTGGCGAAGAACGGGTTGGAATTGTCCGGCAGCAGGAGCCCGATGGTCTTGGTCTCGCCGCGCCTGAGACTGCGCGCCACCGAGTTCGGGCTGTAGCGCAACGCGGTGATCGCGGCGCGCACGCGTTCGGCCGTTTCCGGCTCGACATGGCGCGTATGGTTCATCACATGCGAGACGGTAGCGACGGATACCCCCGCATGGCGCGCGACATCGGCAATCGTCGTCATGGTCCCTTTGACCCCTTAAAGCAATTCCAGCAAAAGTGTGTAACGGTTTTCCGCCTGGAATTGCGTAAAAACAAAGAGATAGAGCGGTCCGGCGTTTCCTGGCCGCTCTAGCGGATTTTCCGCAACAGCCTCTCCCGGTACGCGTCTAGGATGACCGCGAGCACGATGACAAGGCCAATCACGATGGGTTTGAAATTGTCGCCGACGCCGAGCAGCTGCAATCCGGTGGAGAGCACCTGCAGGATGCAGGCGCCGACCAGCGTGCCGATGATCGAGCCCTTGCCGCCGCTGAGGCTGGTGCCGCCGATGATGACGGCGGCAATCGCATTGAGCTCGTAGCCGACGCCGGCGATCGGGCTGCCGATGTTGAGGCGCAACAGATAGACCATGGCCGCGATGCCGGCGGTGAGCCCGCTGATGGTGAAGGCCGCAACCTTGTAGAAATCCGGATTGTGGCCCGACAGCCGCACCGCCTCGTCATTGGTGCCGACGGCGAAGATCATGCGGCCGAACACCGTGAAGCGCAGCACGAACCAGCCGGCCGCGATCACCAGCACCGCCACCAGGAAGATCGAGGGCAGGAAGCCGCCGATGATGAGGTTGCCGAAATCGACGAAGCTTTGCGGCAGGCCGGTGATGGTGGAATTGTCGCTGACGACGCGGGCGGCGCCCGCGGCCATATTGAGCATGCCGAGCGTAACGATGAAGGACGGGATCTTCCAGCGCGTCGAGATCCAGCCGTTGAGGAAGCCGCACACCGCACCCGTCGCCATGCAGGCGAGCAGCGCCAGGGTGATCGCCACGGTCGGTGACAGGTCTTCGTCGATCATGACTGTGGCGCCGACCACGGTGCAGAGCGCCAGCACCGAGCCGACCGAAAGGTCGATGCCGCCGGTCAGGATGACGAAGGTCATGCCGGCCGCCAGCACGGTGTTGATGGCGATCTGCACGAAGATTTTCAGCGCGTTGTCGGGAGTGGCGAAGTAGGGAGCGGTCGCCGAGAAGAACAATGTGATCAGCACCAGCGCCAGAAGCACGCCGGCGTCGCGGATCAGAAAGCGCAGGAATTTCGCCCTGCCGGGGGAAACAGGCGCCGACACCAGCGGTTCGGACGTCTCGGTCATGGTCGCACATACTCCTGATAGGCCAGTGACAGGATGCGCTCCTGGTCGAATTCGGCGCGCGGCACCTCACCGACGATCCTGTTCTTGGAAAAGACGATGATGCGGTGGCACATGCCCATCAATTCAGGCAGGTCGGACGACACCATGATGATGCCCTTTTGCTGCGCCGCCAGCATCCACAGCAATTGATAGATCTCACGCCGCGCGCCGATATCGACGCCGCGCGTCGGCTCGTCGAGGATCAGCGTCGAGGTGCCGCGGAACAGCCACTTGGCCAGCACCACCTTCTGCTGGTTGCCGCCGGAGAGATTGCGGACCGCCTGCTCGATCGAGCTTGCCTTGACGCGCAGCTGGCCGATGAGATCGTTTGCCGCCGCCGCCTCGGCCCGGCGGTTGAGCAGCCCGTTGTGGGAAACCTTGCCGAGATCGGTGATGGTGATGTTTTTGTCTACGGCCAGGTCGAGCAGCAGGCCCTGGCCCTTGCGGTCCTCGGTGAGCAGGCTCAGGCCATGCCGCACCGCATCCTTCGGTGCTGTGATCGCCACCGGCCTGCCGTCGATCTCGATGACACCGTCGAGCTTGGGATCGGCGCCGAACAGCGCCCGCATCGCTTCGGTGCGGCCGCTGCCGACCAGGCCGGCGACGCCCAGAATCTCCCCGTGACGCACGTCGAAGGAAATGGCCGGCGTCGCAGCATCGCGCTTCAGATTGGCGACGCTGAGCGCGACCTTGCCGGGCACGATCGTTGCGTCGAAGCTATATTCGTCGGCGATGTCGCGGCCGATCATCATGCGCACCAGGTCGGGCACGGTAAGGCCCTCGAGATTGCGGGTCGCGACCAGTCTGCCGTTGCGCAGCACGGTCACCCGGTCGCCGATCTCGAACACCTCGTGCAGCCGGTGCGAGATGTAGATGATGGTGACGCCCTTGGCCTTCAGCCGTTTGATGATGGAAAACAGCCGTTCGATCTCGGGCGGCGTCAACGTCGCCGTCGGCTCATCTAGCACGAGCAGCTTGGAGTCGTAGCTCAGCGCCTTGGCGATCTCGACCAGCTGCATCTGCGCCACGCCCAGCGCCTCGACCCGCGTCCTCGGATCGACGTCGAGCCCGACTTCCTTGAGCAGCGTCACGGCACGGCTGTTGAGCGCCTTGCGGTCGACGACGCCGAAGGCACGACGCGGCAGGTTTTCCAGCATCAGATTCTCGGCAATGCTGAGATAGGGCAGAAGGTTCAATTCCTGGTGCACGATGCGGATGCCGCTCTGCTGCGCGTCATGCGGCGTCTTCGGCTGGTAGGGCTGGCCGTTGAAGGCGATCGTGCCCGCATCCGGCTGGTAGATGCCGGCGAGCAGCTTGATCAGCGTCGACTTGCCGGCGCCGTTCTCGCCGAGCACGATATGGGTTTCGCCGCGTGCGATCGACAGCGAGACGTCGCTCAGCGCAACGACGCCGGGAAAGGTCTTTCCGACCCCTTCAAGGGAAAGAATCACATTATCCATGCAGCAACCCTGAATGGCGCTCTTCTGCCGCAAGGCAACCATGAGCGCGCCGCCGTCGCCGCCGGCGGTTTACCGGCGACGACGGTGAGACAAGCGAATTGAAGGCGCCGGAGGGAGTCCCGGAACCCTTGCTCGCCTCAGGCGGTGATCAGCTTGACGTCGGTCTTGACCCAGCCCGAGAACTTCTCGCCGGCGAGTTCGCGCAGGCCGTAGTCGATGCCCATGGCCGCCATTTGCGCGCCATACTGCTCGACGGTGGCGAGCATCTTGCCCTCTTTCAGCAGCGGGCCGACGGCCGGGATGTTGTCGAAGCCGACGACCTTGATCTTGCCCGACTTGCCGGCCGCGTCGATCGCCTTGACGACGCCGAGCGCCATCGAATCGTTGGCCGCCATGACGCCCTGGATATCCGGATGCTGAGTGAGGAAGTTGGTCATCAGCGTGTTGGCTTCCTCGGTCTCCCAATGCGCCGTCTTCGAGTCGAGCAGCTTCAACCCGAATTCCTTCACCGAATCGTCAAAGCCGAGCTTGCGCTGCTTGGCGTTGTCGGCCTCCGGATTGCCTTCGAGAATGACCACCTTGCCGCCCTTGCCCAGTGCCTTGCCGAGCGCGTCTCCGGCGAGCTTGGCGCCGGCGCGGTTGTCCGGACCGAAGAAGGCGAGGTCGACGCCGGCTTTCTTCTTGGCTTTCTCGTCGAGCGCGACGTCGATGTTGATGACCTTGATGCCGGCCTTCAGCGCCTTGGCGATCGGCGTCACCATGGCCTTCGAATCGGCGGGAGCCACGACGATGATGTTGTATTTCTGGGTGATGAAGTTCTCGATCGCGTCGACCTGGGCGGCGAAATCGCGCTCGTCCTTCATGCCGACGGCGGCGAAATCGAACTTGTCCTTGTTCTTGGCCGCGTACGCCTCGGCGCCGGCCTGCATCTGCTTGAAGAACTCGTTGGCGAGCGACTTCATGACCAGTCCGACCTTCGGCTTGTCGGCCGCGAGAACCGGGCCGAGCGGCAGGGTGAGCGCGCCGGCCGCGAGCGCGCTGGTCTTCAGGAACTGGCGGCGCGAGAACGGGCCAAACCCGTGCGTGTTCGAAATCTTGCTCATTAGTCTCCTCCACTTGATTGAGCCGTAATCGGTTACGTAACCGATTACGCGACAAAGTAGAGCGGGGATTTGGCAGGAGTCAATAACGGAGACGAGCTATTGCGGGCGGTGACGCTGAAGCCGCCGATCTCCCCTTGCGGGGAGATGTCCGGTTTACCCTCCGAAGCTGCGGCGTAGCCGCCGCGAAGGATGGGCAGGACAGAGGGGGAGTGCGCAGAAATTTTGACCGGTTGGCCATGCGTGCGTTAGCGGGCGGCATGCCTTGGAGATTGGCCGAAACGCCTATCGCGATCGTCATCCACGGGCGGAGCAAGGAGCGAAGCGACGCGCGCAGACCCGAGGATCCATGCCGTGACTTGGATGCGCCGCGGCGGTCCAGAATTCTGCACCGTTGCACACTTCGGTCGATGCAACGGCATGGATTCTAGGGTCTGCGCGCGTCGCTTCGCTCCTTGCTCCGCCCTAGAATGACGAGGTTCGGGAGCCTTCATCTCATCGCCAGCGTTTGCGCTGACTATCCCAACGGACGTCGATAACCTTGCCGCCGACAACCTCACCGCCAGCCGAGCGCCGGCGCCACATGCTTCAGGATCGACTCGATGACGTGGGCGTTGTAGTCGACGCCCAGCTGGTTGGGCACGGTGAGCAGCAGCGTGTCGGCCTCGGCGATCGCCTCGTCTTCCTTGAGCTGCTCGACCAGTCTGTCCGGCTCGGCGGCATAGGAGCGGCCGAACACGGCGCGCTTTTCCGGCTCGATATAGCCGAAATGGTCCTGGCCCTCGCTGCCGCCGAAATAGGTGCGGTCCATGTCGTTGACCAAGGCAAAGATGCTGCGGCTGACAGAGACGCGCGGCTCCCGCGTATGGCCGGCTTCCTTCCAGGCGGCGCGATAGGCCCTTATCTGCTTGGCTTGCTGGACATGCAGCGGCTCGCCGGTTTCGTCGAATTTCAGCGTCGAGCTCTGCAGGTTCATGCCGAGCTTGGCCGCCCATACGGCGGTGGCATCGGTGGCCGCGCCCCACCAGATGCGCTCGCGCAGGCCAGCCGAGAAGGGTTCCAGCCTGAGCAGGCCGGGCGGGTTGGGGAACATCGGCCGCGGGTTGGGCTGGGCAAAGCCTTCGCCGCGCAACAGGTCGAGGAAGATCTCCGAGTGGCGGCGCGCCATGTCTGCGTCGCTCTTGCCCTCTTCCGGCACGTAGCCGAAATAGCGCCAGCCATCGATCACCTGCTCGGGCGAGCCGCGGCTGATGCCCAACTGCAAACGCCCGCCGGCGATGAGGTCGGCAGCGCCGGCATCCTCGGCCATGTAGAGCGGGTTCTCGTAGCGCATGTCGATGACGGCGGTGCCGAGCTCGATGCGCTTGGTCTTGGCGCCGGCCGCGGCAAGCAGCGGAAACGGCGAGGCGAGCTGCCGGGCAAAATGGTGGACGCGGTAATAGGCGCCGTCGGCGCCGAGCTCCTCAGCCGCGACCGCGAGGTCGATCGACTGCAGAAGCGCGTCGGCGCCCGAGCGCGTGCCCGATTGCGGCGAGGGCGACCAATGCCCGAACGACAGAAACCCGATCTTCTTCATGTGCTCCATTCCTGCTGCAGCGGCTATTGGCCGCTCAAATTCCTTGTTGCTCCAGCAGATAGCCAGGGCAGCGCCGCGATACAACGGACACCGAACGGATACAGACCGTCAATGAGTCCTTCGAAACGTCCGGTTCCGCCCTCGCCCGACGCGGAACCACATAGGATCGCCCCCCGGGCATTCTCGCTGCCGCCCAAGCGCTGTATCGTGTTCGCCAGCCGATGATTCCCAAGCATTTGGACGAGCCTTTCATGCATGGCCTGACACCCATACTTTCCACCGTGACGGCCTCTTTCCTGGCGTCCTTCGTCGAAGTGGTCGAAGCCTTCACCATCGTGCTCGCCGTCGGCGTGACGCGCAGCTGGCGCCCGGCGCTGACGGGTGCCGTGCTGGCGCTCGCCGTGCTGGTGGCGCTGGTGCTGGCGTTCGGGCCGCTGCTGGCGCTCGTTCCCATCACCGTCCTGCAATTCGCGGTCGGCGTGTTGCTGATCCTGTTCGGCATGCGCTGGCTGCGGAAGGCGATCCTGCGCAGCGTCGGCGTCATCGCGCTGCATGACGAGGACCAGGCCTTTTCCAAGGAGACGGCGGTCTTGCAGCGGCAGGCCAACGACCGCCGCGCCGACTATCTGGCGGCCGTCGCCTCGTTCAAGGCGGTGCTGCTCGAGGGCGTCGAAGTGGTCTTCATCGTCATTGCCGTCGGCGCCGCGCACGGGCAGACGCTCTATGCCGGCCTCGGCGCGCTGGCGGCCTTCGTGCTGGTGCTGCTGATCGGCCTCGCCGTGCATCGGCCGCTGGCGCGCGTGCCGGAAAACGCGCTGAAATTCGTCGTCGGGCTGATGCTCACCAGCTTCGGCGTGTTCTGGACGGGTGAGGGCCTCGGCGCCGAATGGCCGGGCGCCGACCTCGCGCTGCTCGCCATCTTCGCCGTCATTGCCGCCGCATCCTTCGCCATCGTGCGCTGGCTGCGCGGCGCCTACCCGGCGCCCGCCGAAGGAGTTGCCCGATGACCATGATCCGTCTTGTCTTCAAGGAGCTCGCCGGCATGTTCGTCGACGACGGCAGCCTGGCGCTGCTGGCGCTGATCCTGATTGCGCTGATTACCGCCGCGGTGAAGCTTTTGGCGCTGCCGCCGCTCATCGGCGGCTTCGTCCTTCTCGCCGGCTGCCTGGTAATTCTCCTGGAGAGCACCCGCCGCGCCGCGCGCGACAAGGCGCGCTGATTCGGCGTTCATTTCCGGTGAAGCCACGCAAACGCTGGAGATTAGCCGAAGCCACCCGAACTTCGTCATCCACGGGCGGAGCGACGCGAAGCGGAGCGCAGACCCGAGGATCCATTCCGTGACCTTGGCCGAAGGGTGCAGCGGAGCAGAATTCTGCGCCGTCGCAACGCCTCGACGTCACGGATGATCCTCGGGTCTGCGCGCGTCGCTTCGCTCCTTGCTCCGCCATAGAATGACGACCTGACAAGCGCTTCAGCCAATCTCCAGGCATGCCGACAACGCAGACAAAGCGGCTGTGCCGAGAAACTAATAGACGGTGAAAAGCGTCGGCAGGTGGCCGCTGAGGCGGAAATACTCGACCGCCTCGATGACCGGGAACAGCGCCAGGAAATACAGCCCGTCGCGGAAATTCCTCTTCAGCGCACCAGGCGAAAACAGCCATTGGGCCTCGTCGCGGTAAAGCATCGGGTTTGGCCAGAAGGACGGCGTGCGTTCGGCATAGGCTGCATAAGCCGCGCCGAACTTGCCGGCGAGGTATTCGGCCTCCTTGAGCGCGGTGAAGCGGAAGACGAGGAAGCTCGCCAGGCCGAGCATTACGCCGGCCAGCACCGAACCGAACATCAGCCCGATGCCGACCGCGCCGACAGTCGAGAAGAAATAGAGCGGGTTGCGGGTCATCGAGAACGGGCCGGACACGATCAGCTCGTCATTCTTCCTGCCGCCGACGAAGAGGATGCTCCAAAGCCGACCAAGGAAGCAGATCAGCGCCATCGCGAAGCCGATCGCCTCGAGAGCTTCGTGCCCGTTCGACCCTTCGGCCAGCGCCGGCTTGCTGAACAGCAGCAGGATGATGGCAAGCACGGCGGCCAGCTGCACCACGATCAGGCGCTTGTGCTGGTCGAACGCCTTCGGCGCCGATTTGAGGGATGTGTAGGCCATTCTTTCTCACCCGCTCCGGCGCCGACAAGGGCGCCAAGGCTTCTCTAGCCCTTCCGCCGCGCGATGACGAGGCCCGGCGGAATCTTTTGACCGACCTTACGAATTTGTAAGGGCGCGGACAGGCTGCGGTGAATTCGCCTGCCTACACCTGATGGTCGCCGCCCCGGATTTGAGGCGGCTCGAACAGGCGCCGGGGACAACGGCCCTCAACATCAGGGTACAATCATGAACAAATTTGCCCTTGATTTCGCCCTTGCCACTGCCGCGATTGCCGCTCCGTTGGCCTCGGCCATTGGCGCTCCGACGCCTTGCGAGACCGCGCTGAAGGACCTGCGCGCCGCCGAAGCCAAGGCCGGGCCGAACGATGCCGACAAGAACAAGGTTTCCGAACTGGAGACGAAAGGCATCGAGCGCTGCAACGCCGACGACGACAAGCGCGCCGACGACTTCTTCGCCCAGGCCATGAAGATCCTCGGCAAGTAAGCCCAGCACGGACCGCAAGTGGACATCGCCATGCACTCCCACGCTGAAGCCGATCACCTTGCTCTCAACCGGGTCCCGGAGGTCACCCTCGACTTCTGGCTGATCAAGGTCATGGCGGTGACGATGGGCGAGACGGCGGCCGACTATCTTGCCGTCAATCTCGGCCTCGGCCTTACCGTCACATCGTTGATCATGAGCGGCATCCTCGTCGTCGCGCTCGTCCTGCAATTCGCGCAGAAGCGATATGTGCCCTGGGCCTACTGGCTGGCCGTCGTCTTGATCAGCATTGTCGGCACCCTGGTCACCGACAACCTCGTCGACAATTTCGGCGTGCGGCTGGAGACGACGACGATCGTCTTCTCGATTGCGCTGGCACTGACCTTCGCGGCCTGGTACGCCAGCGAAAAGACGCTGTCGATCCACACCATCTTCACCACCCGGCGCGAAATCTTCTACTGGCTGGCGATCCTCTTCACCTTCTCGCTCGGCACGGCCGCGGGCGATCTGGTCGCCGAACGTTTCGACATGGGTTATCTCACCACCGGCCTCATCTTCGGCGGCGTGATCGCGGCGATCGCGCTTGCCTGGTTCTTCCTCGGTCTCAACGGCATCCTCGCCTTCTGGCTCGCCTATATCCTGACCCGGCCATTTGGCGCCTCGTTCGGCGACCTGCTGTCGCAGCCGGTCGAATATGGCGGCATGGGCCTCGGCACCACCGTCACCAGCCTGACCTTCCTCGGCTGCATCGTGGTCATCGTTCTCTATATGACGCTGAAAAACCTGATCGAAGAAGACGAGCAGGCCCTGCTCGACTAGAAGCACTGCACGGAGATTTTGACCGGTCGGCTCTGTTTGCGTTGGAAGGTGGCATGTCTTGGAGATTGGCCGAAACGCCCATCGCGATCGTCATTCTATGGCGGAGCAAGGAGCGAAGCGACGCGCGCAGACCCTGGAATGACGAAGTTGGGGCGGCTCCAATCAATCCCGGCGTTTGCGCTGATTTCACGGAAATGAACGGAAAATTCTTGCACGAAGACAAACGGCAACCTTTCAAAATCCCTGTGTCGGGGAACTGGGACGCCGAAAACCGTGGAGCGGGTTTCGGGCGTCATCATGCTCTGTCTCTTTTGATCGAGCGCTCTCGCAAAAACGTGTAACGGCTTTCCGCCCGGAAATGCGTAAAAACAAAGAGATACGGAACTAGCCAAGAAAAAGCCGCAGCCGGCGCTACCATGCCGGTGAGGTCGAGGCGGCAAGGACAGCACGGGCGATGCGACTTCTGCTTGTTGAAGACGATCCGAGGACCGCCGACTATATCGTCAGGGGACTGACCGAGGCCGGCCATGTCTGCGACTTGCTGCGCGACGGCCATGACGGCCTCTTCGCCGCGACCCGCAACGCCTATGACGTGATCGTCGCCGACCGCATGGTTCCCGGCCTCGACGGCCTGTCGATGATCAAGGCGGTGCGCGCCGCCGGCATCCGCACGCCGACCATTTTCCTGACCTCGATCGGCGGCGTCGACGACCGCGTCGAGGGCCTCGAGGCGGGCGGCGACGACTATCTGGTCAAGCCCTTCGCCTTTTCCGAGCTGCTTGCCCGCATCCATGCGCTCGGCCGCCGGCCGGCGGCGCAGGAGCAGAAGACGGAGCTGCGCGTCGCCGACCTCGAAATGGACCTGATCCAGCGCCGCGTGACCCGGCAGGGCCAGCCGATCGACCTGCAGCCGCGCGAATTCAGCCTGCTCGAAGTGCTGATGCGTGGCGAGGGCCGCGTCATCACCCGCACCATGCTTCTGGAGCGCGTCTGGGATTTTCATTTCGACCCCAAGACCAGCGTCGTCGAGACGCATATCAGCCGGCTGCGGGCCAAGGTCGACAGGCCCTTCGACGTGCCGCTGATCCACACCGTGCGCAACACCGGCTACAGCCTGCATGTTCCGGCCTGATCTTGCGTTCGCCGGTCGGCCAGCCGCGCTCGCCATCGCATGAGCGAGATACGCTCCAGCCTGCTGCGCAGCACGCCGTTCCGGTTGGCGCTGACCTTCGCCTTCCTGTTCCTGCTGGCCTTCATCCTGTCGGGCGCGATCGTCTATCAACTGATGAGCGCCTCGCTCGCCAGGCAGCTCGATCAATCGATCAAGGAGACATATTCGCTCATCGCCGCGACCTATGCCGAGAGCGACGAGGAGGATCTCATCTCCACCGTCAGGGACCATGCCCAGTTCAGCCAGGACAAGGACGAAATCTTTTCCCTCACCGATCGGGGCGGCAACCGCCTCGCCGGGGATTTCACCGCCTCCAGCCTGCCGGACGGCTTTTCCATGTTCGCCGCCAATTTGCCGGGCGTGCCGCCCGACACCGAGTATCGCGCCTATTCGGGCATGGTCGGCGACAACAATTTGACGGTCGCCTTCTCGCTTTCGGAGACCGAGGATCTGGAGAGGATCGTGCTGATGAGCTTCGGCTGGGCCACGCTCTTCATCACCGTCCTGGCGATCGGCGGCGGCGCCGTGCTTGCCTCGCGCGTGCAGCGGCGCCTCGACGGCATCGCCAGCACCATGGTCGACGTCTCGCATGGGCGGCTCGACGCGCGCATTCCGCTGATCGGCAGCGGCGACGACATCGACGCCGTCTCCGCCCAGGTGAACGCCGCGCTCGAGCGCCTGTCGGCGCTGGTCGACGGCATGCGCGAGGTGAGCGCCAACATCGCCCACGATCTCAAGACGCCGCTCAACCGGCTGCAGATGATCCTGGAGCAGGCCGCCGACAAGACGGCGTCGGGCGAGGACGTCTCGACCGAGCTGACCGATGCCCGCGCCGAGAGCCAGCAGATCAACAGCACGTTCGACGCGCTTCTTCGCATCGCCCAGATCGAAGCCGGCGCCCGCAAGGCGCGCTTCGTCGATCTCGATGTGGGCCCGGTCGTCGAGACCATCGGCGAGGTCTATGCCGACGTCGCCGAGGATGATGGCAAGTCCTTGTCCATAGGGATCATTCCGGATACGAAATGGTATGTTCACGGCGACCGCGACCTGCTGATGCAGATGCTTGCCAATCTGGTCGAGAACGCGCTCAGCCATTGCCCGCCAGGCACCGCGATCGAGCTCTCGGTGACCAGGCGAGGCAGCCACGTCCTCGTCCATGTCCGCGACGATGGCCCGGGCATCCCCGCCGAGGAACGCGAAAAAGTGTTCCGCCGGCTCTACCGGCTGGATAGGAGCCGCACGACGCCGGGCAGCGGCTTGGGGCTCAGCCTGGTCAAGGCGGTTGCCGACCTGCATGGCGCGGCCATCGTGCTGGAGGACCGCAGTCCGGGTCTTGGCGTGACCGTCAGCTTTCCGGCTGTGTGAGTCCCAGAAGCCTGAGGCAGTTCCCCGACACCCAACGTCGTCATTCTAGGGTCTACGCGGTACGCTTCGCTTCCCGCTCCGCCCTAGAATGACGACGGGTGGGCGACTGTTGACCATTCTACCGCGCGGCGCCCGACCGCCTGAAATCGGAAGGCGACATGCCGGCCAGCTTGCGGAACGATTTGTTGAAGGCACTGAGCGAGCCGAAGCCCGATTCCATGGCGACCCTCAGCACATTGGCGTCCTCATGCATCAACAGCGCCTGCGCGTAGCTCAGGCGCAGCAGGTTGACATATTCGTTGAGCGTCATGCCGGTCGATTTCTTGAACAGGCTCATGGCGTATTTGGGATGGATGTCGGCCGCCGCCGCGATGGTCACGCAATCGATGTCGTAGAGGAAATTCTCGGCGATGAAATCGCACATGCGCCCGACATTGCGCGAGGATTGCTGGTCGAAGGCGTTGCCCGCCCCTTGCCCGGCCGCATTTCCCGGCACCAGCCGATAGGGCTCGAAGCGCACCCGCTCGAGCCGCAGGAGCAGCTCGTTGACGGCGTGCTCGGCCTTGGCCGGATCGCCCGAGCGCGCATATTCGTTCCAGCGCTTGAAATTGTCGTTGTCCGACTGGTCGGTGGCATTGGTCACCAGCGTCGCGCCGGTCATCAGCCGATGGCGTATGTCGGCCGGCAGATGCAGGCGGAAGAAATGCACCAGCGGCAGATGCGCGCCGGTATAGACGGCGTCGTCGGAGAGGTCGTCCATCTGGTGCGGCAGGCCGCCCCAGAACAGGCACATCTCGCCGGCCGACAGCGCGATCTCGTGCTCGGCCATGCGGTAATGCACGCGGCCCTGCACGATGAAGTTCACCTCGACCTGGGCGTGCCAGTGCGGCTTCAGCATCACCAACGGGTGGTTGTGGAACATCTGCAGGACAAGCGGCAGTCCTTCGACGCTGCTCGCGCCAGGCTGGTAGAACGGACGCTCCGGCATCTTACTTTCCGCCAACTTCTCATTCCCTTCGACGGGGACAAGCCTTCCGCGCCGCATAGTCTAGCCACGCTCACAGTGAGAGAGCAAATGAAATGGGAGGATTTCAATGCGCACTACACTGACCTGCGCCGCGCTTATGCTTGCCCTGGGTTCCGGCTCGGCCCTGGCGCAGTCCGGCGAGATCACCATCTGGAGTTGGAACATCGCCGCTTCGTCGCTGAAGTCGACGGTCGAGGGCTTCAACAAGAAATATCCCGACATCAAGGTCACGGTGCAGGACCTCGGCAACCAGCCGACCTATGACAAGTCGATCGCAGGCTGCGCCGCCGGCGGCGTCGGCCTGCCCGATATCGTCTCGATCGAGAACGGCGAGGCCGAAAACTACTGGAGCCAGTTCCCGGACTGCTTCGTCGACCTGCACACGCTGGGCTACACGGCCGAGGACCAGAAGAAATTCCCCGACTTCAAGCGCACCGAGCTCGAAGTCGGCGACAAGGCTTACGCGATGCCCTGGGATTCCGGCCCCGTGGCCGTCTTCTACCGCCGCGACTTCTACGAGAAGGGGGGCGTCGATCCGGCCTCGATCAAGACCTGGGACGATTTCATCGCCGCCGGCAAGAAGATCCAGGCCGCCAATCCGGGCGTGTCGATGACCAATGCCGATTTCAACGGCGACACCGAATTCTTCCGCATGATCTCCAACGAGCAGGGCTGCGGATATTTCGCCGAGGACGGCCAGTCGATCACCGTGGCCGAGCCGAAATGCGTCGATGCCCTGACCAAGGTCAAGGAGATGAAGGATGCCGGCATCGTCACGTCGGCCGACTGGTCCACCAAGATCACCAACAACACCGCCGGCACCGTCGCCAGCCAGGTCTATGGCGGCTGGTATGAAGGCACGATCCGCACCGAATCGCCGAAGGAAAGCGGCAAATGGGGCGTCTATCTGATGCCGAGCCTGACCGCCGACGGCCCGCGCGCCGCCAATCTCGGCGGCTCGTCCCTGGCCATCACCTCGGCCTCGAAGAACAAGGAGGCGGCTTACGCCTACCTCAAATACACGCTGGGGACGAATGAGGGCCAGATCACCATGCTGAAGGATTTCGGCCTGGTGCCGTCGCTGATCTCGGCGCTCGACGATCCCTACGTCGCGCAAGGCCAGCCCTATTGGGGCGGCCAGGCGGTCTGGAAGGATATCCTGGCCACGCTGCCCAAGGTGGTGCCGAGCCGCGGCACGCAGTTCCAGAGCGATGCCGAGATCATCCTGCGCGCCGTGCAGACCAAATACCTGGCCAACGGCTATCCCGACGCCAAGGCCGCGCTCGACGACGCCGCCAAGCAGATCGCCGCCGCGACCGGCCTGCCGGTGAAGTGACGCGCCGCTTCCCTTCTCCCCTTGTGGGAGAAGGTGGCCGCGAAGCGGCCGGATGAGGGGTGTTCCAGCTTGGCGATGACGGCATTCCGTCCAACACCCCTCATCCGTCTTGGCGCTACGCGCCAATCCACCTTCTCCCGCAGGGGGAGTAGGTAAGACAGAGAAAGGAGGAAGACGATGCGCACCCAGAACGCTACGGCGTACCGCTTCCTTACGCCCTATCTCCTGATCTTCGCCATCTTCTGGATATGGCCGATCATCTCGTCCTTCCTGATCTCCTTCCAAGCGACGCGCACCGTGCCGTGGCGCTTCGCGCCCACCTTCAACTGGGGCCGCCTGATCGGCGACCCCGCCTTCTACAACGCGCTGAAGAACACGCTGCTGATCCTGGTCATCCAGGTGCCGGTGATGATCTCGCTGGCAATCGTCATGGCGGTGCTTCTGAATTCGCCGCTGCTGAAGGCCCGCGGCCTCTACCGCTTCGCCTTCTTCGCCCCGGTCGTGGTCGGCGAGGTCGCCTACTCCGCCGTCTTCCGGCTGATGTTCAGCCTCGATTTCGGCATCGTCAACAAGCTGCTGGAGAGTGTCGGCCTGGCCAAGATCGACTGGTTCTCCAACGTCACCCCGGCCATGGCGCTGATCATGATCGCGGTGACCTGGCGCTGGGCCGGCTACAACGCCATCATCATCCTGGCCGGCCTGCAGTCGATCCCGGAGGACGTTTACGAAGCGGCGACGCTCGACCGCGTCAGCCGCGTGAAGCAGTTCTTCTACATCACCTTGCCGCTGTTGAAGCCGGTCATCGTGTTCTGCGCCGTGCTGTCGATCATCGGCACCATGCAGCTCTTCACCGAACCGTTCCTGATCACCGAGCGCGGCGGCCCGGGCGGCGGCACCGAGACGCTAGGGCTTCTGCTTTACCGCCAGGGCTTCCGCTCGCTCAATTTCGGCTATGCCTCGGCCGTCGCCTACACCATGGCCGGGCTGGCGATCGCCATCACCTTGGTGCAGCTCTGGCTGACAAGGGAGCCGAAATGACCTCGCGCTCGCAGGCAAGGCTCGGCCGCAGCATCCTGCTGCATCTTTTCCTGACGCCGCTGGCGCTGATCTGGCTGTTCCCGCTGTGGATGATGGTGGTGTTCTCCACCATGCCCGACAACGGCATCTTCAGCCCCGGCATCGAGCTTCTGCCGCATGACAATTTCCTCGACAACGTCGCCAACCTGCAGCGCGACACCAACTTCATCGGGGCCATCGGCATCTCGGTTTCGGTAGCGGTGACCTACACGGTGCTTTCGGTGCTGCTCACCTCGATGGCCGGCTGGGCACTGGCGCGCTACGAGTTCCACGGCAAGGGCGCGGTGGTCGCCATCATCTTCGGCACCATCACGCTTCCCTACGCGGTGGTGCTCATCCCGCAATTCATCATGGTGGCTCGCGACTTCGCCCTGGCCAACACCTGGATCGCGCTGATCGTGCCGCCGCTGTTCAACTCGCTGGGCGTGCTCTTCATGCGCCAGGCTTTCTCGATGATGCCGGCCGAATTGTTCGACGCCGCACGCGTCGAAGGCGTCAAGGAATGGCGCATCTTCCTGTTCGTGGCACTGCCGCTGGCGCGGCCGATGCTGGCGGCGCTGGCGATCATCCTCTTCCTCGCCTCGTGGAACAACTATCTCTGGCCGCTGCTGATCAACAGCCAGCCCGGCGCGATGACGGCGCCGGTGGCGCTCGGCACGCTGATCGGGCTGACCAAGGTGTCCTGGGGCGGCATCATGGCCGGCGCGGTCATGCTGACCGTGCCGATGCTCATCGTCTTCGTGCTGTTGCAGCGCCATTTCATCGCCGGCATCGCCGCCGGCGCAGTCAAGTAGGAAGGAGCGCAATGGCAGCCGTCACCCTCACCAATGTCGTAAAACGCTTCGGCATCTTCGAGGTCGTCCACGGCGCCAACATCGACATCGCCGACGGCGAGTTCGTCGTCTTCGTCGGCCCTTCCGGCTGCGGCAAGTCCACGTTGCTCCGGATGGTCGCCGGGCTGGAGGACATCAGCGGCGGCGAAATCGCCATCGGCGGCAAGGTGATGAACGACGTCGAGCCGGCCGACCGGGGCATCGCCATGGTGTTCCAGTCCTACGCGCTCTACCCGCATATGACGGTCGAGCAGAATCTCTCCTTCGGGCTCAGGATGAACGGCAATCCGAAGGCCGACACCGAGCGCCGGGTTCGCAAAGCCGCCGAGATCCTGCGCATCGACGAATTGATGCAGCGCCGGCCGAAGCAATTGTCCGGCGGCCAGCGCCAGCGCGTCGCCATCGGCCGCGCCATCGTGCGCGAGCCGCAGGTTTTCCTCTTCGACGAGCCGCTTTCGAATCTCGACGCCGAGCTCAGGGTCCAGATGCGCGTCGAGATCTCGCGCCTGCACAAGGAGCTGGGCGTCACCATGATCTATGTGACGCACGACCAGACCGAAGCGATGACGCTGGCCGACCGCATCGTCGTGCTCAAGGCCGGCAATGTCGAGCAGATCGGCGCGCCGCTTGACCTCTATGACGACCCGGCCAACCGTTTCGTAGCCGGCTTCATCGGCTCGCCGAAGATGAATTTCCTCGGCGCCAAGGTCATCGAAACGTCGAACAGCGCCGCGATTATCGAGCTCGTCAATCACGGCGGCGCGCGGTTGTGCAAGTCGCTCACCGAGGCTTTTCCGGCCGTCGGCGCCGAGGTCGTGCTTGGCGTCAGGCCGGAGCATTTCTTCGAAGCGGGCGAGGGCGATTGCGACATTCCGGTCAAGGCCGACGTCGCCGAGCATCTCGGCTCCGTCAGCTATGTCTACGCCAATGCCGGACCCGAGGAGCTGATCGTCGAGCGCGAGGCCTCGCGCCAGCGCGCCAGCGGCGATCATTTCACGGTCTCGATCAGGGCGGAACGGGCGCTTCTCTTCGACAAGGCAGGCGCACGGATCCGCTGACCCGCAAATTTTCTTTGCCGGCATGCCAGGCGTGGCGGCGACCCATGGAGAATTCGACATGACATCTGGAAAAATCCGCTGGGGCATTCTCGGGCCTGGCAGCATCGCGAAATCCTTTGCCGGCGGCTTGGCGCAGTCGCGCACCGGCGAATTGGTGGCGCTCGGCGCCCGCAATCCCGCCAAGCCGGGGCTTGCCGAGACCTTTCCGGGCGCGCGCATCCTCGACGGCTATGAGGCGCTGCTCGCGGACAAGGACGTAGACGCCGTCTACATTTCGATTCCGCATCCCGGCCACGCCGAATGGGCAATCAAGGCGGCGGAAGCCGGCAAGCATGTCCTATGCGAAAAGCCTCTGGCGCTGACCGCCTTCGAAGCCGACGCCATGATGCATGCGGCGCGCAAGGCCGGCACCTTTCTCGGCGAGGCCTTCATGTACCGGCTGCACCCGCAGACCAGGCAGCTGGTCGAGCTGATCAGGTCCGGCGCCATCGGCGAGCTGCGCATGATCAAGTCGAGCTTCGGCTTCGCCATGCCGGGCTTCATGCCCGAGCATCGGCTCTATGCCAATGAACTCGCCGGCGGCGGCATCCTCGATGTCGGCGGCTATCCGGTGTCGATGGCGCGGCTGATTGCGGGCGCAGCCGCGGGGCAGCCCTTCCTCGAGCCGGACAAGGTGGTGGGCGCCGCCCATCTTGGCCAGTCCGGCGTCGACGAATGGGCTTCCGCCTTGCTGCACTTCCCCGGTGGCATCGTCGCCGAAGTCTCCTGCAGCATCTCGCTCAATCAGGACAATGTGCTGCGCATTTTCGGCACCAAGGGTCAGATCGAGGTGCCCGATTTCTGGTTTGCCGGTGGCAACCGAGATGTTGGACCGGGCCGGATCGAGGTGATCCGGTCCGGCGCGGCTCGCGAGGTGATCAGCCTCGACGAGACCCGGCACCTCTATTCCTTCGAGGTCGATGCCGCCGGTGAGGCGATCCTCGCCGGACGGCAGGAATTCGCCTGGCCGGGCATGGGCTGGGCGGACAGTCTCGGCACGCTGCGCGTGCTCGACAAATGGCGCGCCGCGGTCGGGCTGGAATATGAGATCGAGAAGCCGGCTAAGCGGGTCAACACGCTCTCGGGCCGGCCGCTGCGCACCGATGGCAAGGCCATTCCCAAGCGCGCCATTCCGGGCCTGCCGCGACAGGCCTCGGTTCTGGCGCTCGGCTTCGAGGATTTCCGCAGCTTCTCCTCCGGCTCGATCCTGCTCGACGCCTATTTCGAGGCCGGCGGCAATCTGTTCGACACCGGCTTTGTCTATGGCGCCGGCTACACCGAGACGTTGCTCGGCCAGTGGCTCCGGAATCGCGGCGTACGCGAAAAATCGGTGATCATCGCCAAGGGCGCGCATTCGCCGCTCTGCTATCCCGACGTCATCGGCAGGCAGCTGGCCCAGTCGCTCGACCGGCTGCAGACCGACCATGTCGACATCTATTTCATGCATCGCGACAATCCGGACGTGCCGGTCGGCGAATTTGTCGATGCCATGGACGCGGAGGCCAAGGCCGGCCGCATTCGCGGCCTGTTCGGCGGCTCCAACTGGACCATGGAGCGCATGGACGCCGCCATTGCCTATGCCGAGAAGAACGGCAAGCAGAAGCCCGGCGCGCTCTCCAACAATTTCTCGCTGGCCGAGATGCTGGAGCCGATCTGGGCCGGTTGCGTCACCTCGTCCACCGATGCGTGGAAGGCCTGGCTGGCGGCCAGGCAGATGCCCAACTTCGCCTGGTCGAGCCAGGGTCGTGGCTTCTTCACCGACCGCGCCGGCCGCGACAAGCAGGACAATGAGGAGCTGGTGCGTGTCTGGTATTCGGAGAAGAATTTCGGCCGCCGCGACCGCGCGATCGAGCTGGCGCGCAAGCTCGGCAAGAGTCCGATCCATGTCGCGCTGGCCTATGTCCTGGCCCAGCCCTTCCCCTCGGTGCCGCTGATCGGCCCGCGCACGCTGGACGAGCTCGAGGACAGTCTGAAGGCGCTGGATATCAAGCTGACACCGGAGGATGTGGCGTGGCTGGATGAGGGGCCGGAAAGGAGAAGGGCTTAGGCTGCTTGGGGCGCGAAAAGGAAACGCCGTGTTCCTTCGCCCCCCTCTCTGCCCTGCCGGGCATCTCCCCCTCGAGGGGGGAGATCAGATGTCACGCCGGCTTTCGCCAATCACCAATGTTGCAGAAAAGGCGCCGGCATCGAAGCTGCCAATCTCCCCCCTCGAGGGGGAGATGCCCGGCAGGGCAGAGAGGGGGGTCTCGCGCCAGCATCTCAACAGTTTCACCGATCCACCCGCGTCGACAAAATAATCGACGACGAGGTCCGCTCCACCCCGTCCATCGCGCCGATCCGGTCGAGGAGCGCGTCGAGATCGCGGATCGACGGCGCGTCGACGATGACGATCATGTCGAAATTGCCGCTCACCGAATGCACTGTCCGCACCGGCGGCATCGCCTCCAGGCTGCGCACCACCTTGTCGGCGAGCTTCGCCGTGACGGTGAGCAGCACATGCGCCTTGACCAGGCCCTGCTCATAGTCGGCCGACAGCCTCACCCCATAGCCGGCAATGATGCCGCGCTGCTCCAGCCGCTCGATGCGGCTCTGCACGGTCGTGCGCGAGACGCCGAGCTGGCGCGCGAGCTCGGCGGTCGAGGCGCGCGCGTCGGCGCGCAGCAGGGTCAGCAGGGCTTGTTCGGCTTCAGTGATCATTTCGACGAAACCTTTCGGCAGATCGCTTAAAGTTGAGCTTCATATTGCCAGATTCCACGCTTCCTTTCGACAGGCAAGCTGCGAAGATTCCCGCCAAATCGAATTGACCCAAATCAGGATTGGCAGGGGAATTGATCATGAAGAACATCGTTGTCGTCGGCGCCGGCAAGATCGGCTCGACCATCGCCGAAATGCTCAGCGCCACGGGCGACTATCGCGTCACGTTGGTCGACCGCTCGGCCGCCCAGCTTACGACCGCCGAACTGCCGGCCGGCGTCGCGACCCAGGAACTCGACATCGCCGCCACGGGTGAGCTCGAAAAAGTGCTCGCCGGCAAGTTCGCCGTGCTCAGCGCGGCGCCCTTCCACCTCACCACCCGCATCGCCGAAGCGGCCGCCGCCACCGGCGTGCACTATCTCGACCTCACCGAGGACGTCGTCTCGACCCGCCGCGTCAAGGAGCTGGCGCGTGACGCCGACAGCGCCTTCATCCCGCAATGCGGCCTGGCGCCTGGCTTCATCTCGATCGTCGCCAACGACCTTGCCAGCCGTTTCGACACGCTGGAGAGTGTGCGCATGCGCGTCGGCGCGCTGCCGCAATATCCGTCCAACGCGCTGAACTACAACCTCACCTGGAGCACGGACGGCGTCATCAACGAATATTGCGAGCCCTGCGAGGCGATCGTCGAGGGCGAGCTGATCGAAGTGCCGCCGCTGGAAGAGCGCGAGGAGTTCTCGCTCGACGGTGTCACCTATGAGGCCTTCAACACCTCCGGCGGTCTCGGCACTCTGGCCGAGACGCTGAAGGGCAAGGTGCGCACGCTGAACTACCGCACCATCCGCTATCCCGGCCATGCCGCGATCATGAAGGCGCTGCTCAACGACCTCGGCCTGCGCCACCGCCGCGACGTGCTGAAGGATATCTTTGAAAGCGCCCTGCCCTCGACGCTGCAGGACGTGGTCATCGTCTTCGTCACCGTCTCGGGCCGCCGCAACGGCCGCCTGCTGCAGGAGACCTACGCCAACAAGATCTATTCGCAGCGTGTCGGCAACCTCGTGCGCAGCGCCATCCAGATCACCACCGCCTCCGGCATCTGCGCCGTGCTCGACATGCTGGCCGACGGCTCGCTTCCGGCGAACGGCTTCGTGCGCCAGGAAGACATCGCGCTCGACGCCTTCCTCGCCAACCGCTTCGGCCGCGCCTACGCGCAGCACGAGATGGCGAGCCGCCTGGCGGGTTAAAGCGCTTTCTTCCTTCCCCCCTTGTGGGGGAAGGTGTCGCCGAAGGCGACGGATGAGGGGTGCTCCAGGGAAAGCCAGCGTCTCACTCCGCTGGAACACC
>NZ_JAVIIV010000034.1:0-40888 GCF_033977215.1 Mesorhizobium humile | reverse complement strand
CACGGCATGGATTCTAGGGTCTGCGCGCGTCGCTTCGCTCCTTGCTCCGCCCTAGAATGACGAAGAATAGGGCGCCACTCGCGCGCAATGCCCCTCTGTCGCCTTGGCGACGTCTCCAGGGGGCTGACGCTGTCAGATGCGATTGCCCTGCCCGCCCAAGGGGGAGGTTAGCAGCTTCGGCCGGCGCCCTGATGACCTGCTTGGCGGCGGTGACGGCTGAGGCTCACCCCAGCAGCGTCTTCGTCCTTTTGCTGCCGCCGAGCTTGCGCCAGGAGTTGAAGCGGTGGGTGGCGGCAGCGAAGGATATCTTCATCTGCTGGGAAACCGTGTAGCGCGACTTGCCCTCGTCGAACATGCGGTAACAGCACTCGGCGCCTTCCTCGGTCAGCTTGCCGTCCGGCGTCTTGTTGTGTGGGTTGGCCGGGTCGAATTTTTCGAGCTGCTCCTCGACAAGGCCCTTCAGGCGCTGCAGGTCGGCCTCGATGCTGGCGATGAGATCGAGAACGGGCTTCGCATCGAATCCGTGCGGAGGCTTCTTGTGCGTCATTCCTTTGGTTCCTTCAATTTCGGCTGTTGCCGACTATATAGGCTAACATTTGGTGATAATGAAGAGGCGGCGCGGCTCCGCTGGATCACTCTTTCGCGCGCGCAGTCGTGCCGTTCACAATTGACGTTCGACGGCCAAGACTCTAGTTTAGAATTATTCTAAACTAGAGTGATCCCATCATGCTTTCCCGTGTTTTCGGCTTCGGCCGCCGTTCGTTCGATTCACTGTCGGAGCAGGAGATCCTGGCGCTGGCGATCTCTTCCGAGGAGGATGACGGGCGCATCTATCGCGCCTATGCCGATGGCCTGGCGCAGGACTTTCCGCAATCGGCAAAAGTGTTCGAGGCGATGGCCGAGGAGGAGGACGGGCATCGCGATTCGCTCATCGAGCTTTACCGCAGGCGCTTCGGCGAGCGCATCCCGCTGATCCGGCGCGAGCATGTGAAAGGCTATTTCGAGCGCAAGCCCGACTGGCTGGTGAAGCCGCTCGGCATCGAGCATGTGCGGCGACAGGCCGAGGCGATGGAGCAACAGGCCTATCGCTTCTATGTCGAGGCGGCCAAGCGCACCACCGACGCCTCGACGCGAAAACTGCTCGACGATCTCGCCGTGGCCGAACAGGGCCATGAGAGCTCGGCGCATGACTTGCAGCAGGAGCACGTGCCGGGGACGGTCCAGGTCGAGGAGGCGAGCGCCGAGCAGCGCCAGTTCATCCTCACCTACGTGCAGCCCGGGCTGGCCGGGCTGATGGACGGGTCGGTGTCGACGCTGGCGCCGATCTTCGCAGCCGCCTTCGCCACGCACGACACCTGGCAGACGCTTCTGGTCGGCCTCGCCGCCTCGATCGGCGCCGGCATCTCGATGGGCTTTACGGAAGTCGCCTCCGACGACGGCAAGCTGTCGGGGCGCGGCTCGCCGATCAAGCGCGGACTGACGGTCGGCCTGATGACGACGCTGGGCGGCCTCGGTCACGCGCTGCCCTATCTGATCCCGCACTTCTGGACGGCCACCGCCGTGGCGGCGGTGGTGGTGTTCTTCGAGCTCTGGGCGATCGCCTTCGTCCAGAACCGCTACATGCAGACGCCCTTCTGGCGCGCCGCCTTCCAGGTTGTGCTGGGCGGCGCGCTGGTGTTTGGCGCGGGCGTGCTGATCGGGAATGCGTGAGGGCCGGCGTCCCCTTCTCCCCTTGTGGGAGAAGATGTCGCCGAAGGCGACGGGTGAGGGGTGTTCCAGATGCCACCAGCGTCTCACTCCGCTGGAGCACCCCTCATCCGTCTCGGCGCTAAAGCGCCGTCCACCTTCTCCCACAAGGGGGAGAAGGAAGAATCGCGCTACCCATTCACCGCCTTGCTGTCCGCCGGCGCCTCTTGCCTCTCCGTCAGCCCATAGTCGCGCACGACATGGGCGATGCGCAGACGGTAGCCGGCAAAGATTCCGCCACGGCCGGCCTGCTGCGCCTGCCGGTGCTCCTCGGTGTTGCGCCAGGCCTTCACCGCTTCCTCGTCGCGCCAGAATGACAGCGACAGCACGCGCTTCGGATCGGTAAGGCTCTGGAAGCGCTCTACCGAGATGAAGCCGTCGATGCCGTCGAGCAGCGGCCGGAGATTGGCGGCGATGCCGAGATAGGCATCGCGCTTTCCCTCCGCCGGCTCCACTTCGAAGATGACAGCGATCATGCTTCTATTCCCTCCTTGACCGTCACGTCGGTGCGAAAGACCTGCCGCGGACCATGCGGTCCGGACACCAGCTTCAGGAAGACGCGATCCTCCTTGAGGATGAACTTCTCGCGCCGCGCGAACTCGTAATTTGCCTTGCCGGCCGGGTCGGCGGCAAGCCGCGCGCGATAGGCTTCATAGGCCGCGAGGCTCTCGATGTCGTAGGCGGCGTAGGCCGTGGTGGCAGAGCCTTCATGCGGGGCGTAGTAGCCGATCAGATCGGCGCCGCAGCGCGGAATAGCCTGGCCCCAGGCCCGCGCATATTGCTCGAAGGCCGCCTTGCCGAACGGGTCGATCTCGTAGCGGATGAAGCAGGTGATGGTCATTGTCGGTCTCCTCGTCTGGTTGGTTTTCGACGACGACGGTTCGATCCCGGTCGAAACATCGCTTGCGTCATTGTGCTAGGCATCTTCCTGTCAGGAGAGCTTGCCGCGCTGCTTGAGATGACCGCAGAATAGTGCTTCCCTGACGGGAATGCTTCGATGAGGATCGAACCATGCGTGAAGGACCCGACATCGCCCGCATCGCCAGCCTGGTCGGCGACCCGGCCCGCGCCAATATGCTGAACGCCCTGATGGGCGGCACGGCGCTGACGGCGTCGGAGCTGGCGCTGGAGGCCGGGGTGTCGCTGCCCACCGCTTCCTCGCATCTGTCGAAGCTGATGGATGGCGGGTTGCTGACCTTGGCCAGCCAGGGCCGGCATCGCTACTACGGCCTGGCCAGCGCGCAGGTGGCCGGCATGATCGAGGCGATCATCGGCGTCGCTGAGGCGGTCGGCCCGAAGCGCGTGCGGCCCGGACCGCGCGATGCGGCCATGCGCGTGGCGCGGGTCTGCTACGACCACCTCGCCGGCGAGCAGGCCGTGGCGATGCTCGACCGGCTCTTCGACAGGAAGCTTTTGCTGCGCGACGACAATGAGATCAGGCTCTCGTCATCCGGCGCCTCACATTTTTCCGCGCTCGGCATCGAGACCCATGCCAAGGCGCGGCGGCCGGTGTGCCGCGCCTGCCTCGACTGGAGCGTGCGGCGCTCGCATCTCGCCGGCTCGCTGGGCGCCGCCATCCTCGACAAGATCATTGCCGAGAAATGGGCGCGCCGCGAGAAGGACAGTCGCGCCGTGGTGTTCTCGCCCAAGGGCAGGCAGGAGTTTGAGCGGGTGTTTCTGGTGTAAGGCGGGTGCAACGATAACCTCGCAATGTCGGCGCGAGGCACCCCCCTCTGCCCTGCCGGGCATCTCCCCCTCAAGGGGGGAGATCGATGTCACGCCGGCTTTCGCCAACCTTCAACGTTGCAGGACAAGCGAGGCGCCGAAACTGCCAATCTCCCCCCTTGAGGGGGAGATGGCCGGCAGGCCAGAGGGGGGTGCTGTCCCTCGGCGGTGAAAACTACCCCCGCTTCAACACCTTCCCCAGCTTGAAGAACTCCTTCCACGGATCAGCCTTCTTCAGCTGTGCCAGCGTGGAAGCATCGCCAAGCGGGAAAGCATTCGGCGCCAAGCCCTTCTCGAGCTCCGCCCACGTCACCGGCATCGATACCGTCGCGCCCTTCTTGGCGCGCGAGGAATAGGGCGCGACCGTCGTCGAGCCGCGACCGTTGCGCAGGTAGTCGACGAAGATTTTCCCGGTGCGCGCCTTCTTCGACAGCGTCGCCGTGTAGCGATCGGGTGCCGCCTGCTCCAGCGCGCGGGCGAAATCATGCGCGAAATCCTTGACCGCATCCCACTCCGCCGACGGTTTCAGCGGCACCAGCACGTGATAGCCCTTGCCGCCGGAGGTCTTGACCAGGTTCGGCAGCGACAGCTCGTCGAGCTGCTTGCGGATGTCGAGCGCTGCCTCGCGCACCTTGGAGACATCGACACCTTCGTCCGGATCGAGGTCGAAGATGATCTGGTCCGGCTTTTCCAACGCATCGAGCGTGCAGCCCCAGATATGCACCTCGACCACGCCGCACTGGACAAGCGCCGCCAACCCGTCGAAATCCTTGATATAAAGGATCTCCTCGCCGTCGGTCGGATCCTTCATCCTGGCGATCTTGTCGCTCATGCCGGGCGAGGCGTGTTTCTGGAAGAAGCGCTGGCCGTGGATGCCGTCCGGCGCGCGCACGAGACTCAGCGGCCGGTTGACGACGAATTGCTCCATGCGCGGCCAGACCAGCGCGTAGTGATCGAGCAGGTCCTGCTTGGAGACTTTTTCGTCGGGCCACAGCAGCTTGTCGGGATGCGAGAGCTTTATCGACGTCTTGGCCATTCCGGCCGAGGTTTTCGGCGTGGTCTTTGCGCCCGGTTTTGCTTCGCCCTCTGCCTTATTGGCCTTCTTCGGCTGTTCCTGCACGACTTCCTCCGGCGGCTTGTCCTCGCGAAGCCCCTGGAACGAGGCGTGGCGGATTATACGGTCGGATGTCCAACTGCGGAACTCCACCTCGCCGACAAGTTCCGGCTTGACGAAGGTGAGGCCCTTGCCCTTCGGCACGGCGGCCGAAAAGGGCGACGTCTTCGCCGTGAGCCCGTCGAGCTTCTTTTTCAAATCCGTCAACACCTTGCCGGAAAAGCCGGTGCCGACGCGGCCGGCATAGTGCAGCTTGCCGCCCTCGTTGAAGCCGACCAGCAGCGAGCGCACGCCGCGTCCAGTCTTGTCGGAAGGCAGATAGCCGCCGATCACGAATTCCTGCCTGAGCGTGCATTTCGACTTGATCCAGGAGAGCCCCCGCCCGCTGCGGTAGGGCGCGTCGGCCCGCTTTGACACCACGCCTTCCAGGCCCATGCGGCAGACATGCTGCAGCATCACCTTGCCCGGTTCATGAAAGTGATCGCTGAAGCGCAGCGCCGAATTTTCGGGCTGCTTGCCGAGCAGCTCGGCCAGCGCCTGCTTGCGCTCGACCAGCGGCTCGCGGCGCAAATCCCTGCCGTCGAGCCGCATCAGGTCGAAGACGTAATAGACGAAGCGGTCGGCGCGGCGGGCCGACAGATCCGCCTGCAGCAACGGGAAGGACGACACGCCGCTGTCAGCCAGCACCACGACCTCGCCGTCGATGATGGCGTTGCGGCATTTCAGCTTGGCAAGCGCTGCCGTCACCGGACCGTCGAACTTTCCGGTCCAGTCGAGGCCGGCGCGAGTGAGCAGCCTGACGTCGCTGCCTTCGATCTGCGCCTGCATGCGGTAGCCGTCGAACTTCACTTCATGCAGCCAGTCTTCGCCGGCAGGCGCATCCTTCTCCAGCGTCGCCAGCTGCGGCTCAATGAATTCGAGACGCTTGCCATGCCCGGCCTTGGCCTTGCCGGCGGCAGGCCGGTTGGATTGCCAGACCTTCGGCTTCTCGCCCTTGGCCGCTTTGCCCTCGCCGACCTCCTCGATGGTCAGGCCCGACTTCACCGATTTCGGCTCGTCCGCAAGAACATCCTCGCCGGGACGGGCAGCGGCATCGTCGGATTTGATCAGCAGCCAGTTGTCGCGCTTCTCGCCGGGGCGCGGCCTCAGCCTGACCAGATGCCAGCGGCCGTTGAGCTTGTGGCCTTCGAGCTCGAAGTCGATATGGCCCTTCTTCATGCCCTGGGCCGGATCGCCGTCCGGCGTCCACCTGCCTTCGTCCCAGACGATGACCGAGCCGCCGCCATACTGGCCCTTCGGAATGGTGCCTTCGAAGGAAGCATAGTCGATCGGGTGATCCTCGACATGAACGGCCAGCCGCTTCTCATGCGGATCGAGGCTCGGCCCGCGCGTCACCGCCCAGCTCCACAAGACGCCGTCATGCTCCAGCCGGAAATCATAGTGAAGCCGTGTGGCGGCATGCTTCTGGACGACGAAGATGCCGCCCGCCTGCTTGCCGCGCGTTACCTTGCCGGCCGGCTCGGCGGTTTTCCTGAAATCGCGCTTGGCGTGATATTGCTCGAGGCCGGCCATGGCGCCATTCTCCTATGCGGATTTACGTTTCGGCGCGGGCTTGCTCTTGCTTTTCCCGGCCGCCGCTTTCGATATGGCTTTGCCGCCGCCTTCCGCGTTGAGGCTTTTCTTCAGCGCGTCGAACAGGTTGACCACATTGGAGGGCTTCGGCGGCGCCTTGGCCTTGGGCGCCTTCTTGCCCGCCTTCTTGGCGCGGATCAGCTCGAGCAACGCGTCCTCGTAGCGGTCCTCGAATTTCGACGGATCGAACTTCGTCTTCTTGCCGTCGATGATATGCTGGGCGAGGTCGATCATCTCCTTGTCGGTCTTCGCCGCCTTGATGTCCTCGAACACCGTCGCCGGCCGGCGCACGGTGTCGTCATAGCGCAAGGTGGTCAGCACCATGCCCTTGCCGAGCGGCTCGATCACCACCGGGCGCTCGCGCTGGTAGAGCACGATGCGCGCGAGGCCGGCCATTTTCCTCGCCGCCATGGCGTCGCGGATGACGGCGAAGGCTTCTTCCGAGACCTTGTCGGCCGGAGAGACATAATAGGGCGTGTCGAGATATATCTGCTCTATCGACGATTTCTCGACGAAACCGTCGAGGCTCATCGTGTGCGAGGATTCGATCTGCACCGCCTCGATCTCGTCCTCCTCGATATGAATGAAATCGCCGTCGCTCACCTCATAGCCCTTGATCTCGTCCCCCTCTTCGAGCGGCTTGCCGGTCCCGGCATCGACATAGATGCGTTTGACGGTGTTGCCGGTCTTTCGGTTGAGGATGCGGAACGAGACTTTCTCGGCATGGGTCACGACGTTGGTCAGCTCGATGGCACATGTGACCAGCGACAGCTTGAGATAGCCCTTCCAGGCCGGACGTGGTGCCATTGCGAACTCCTGCGCGATGCGGTTTCAACCGCAACGGACAGGGGTTCGCTTGGGTTCCGGGGAGGCCGGCCACGCGGCCTGTTATTCGGCGGCCTGCAGGTTGACCTTGCTTTCGGCGATCTCGGTGAGCTTGCGGTCGGTCGCCTCTTCTTCCTTGAGGTTCTTGGCCAGCACGTTGGCGCAGTCGCTGCGGCCGAGCTGCCTGGCCCAGGCGATCAGCGTGCCGTAGCGCGTTATCTCATAATGTTCGACGGCCTGGGCGGAGGCGATCAGCGCTGCATCCAGAACTTCCTTGTCGTCGACATCGCCGCTGACTTCGTCAGCCTCTGCAAGGATGCCGTCGATGGCCGGGCAGTTGACAGTCTTGGCCTTGACACCGCGCAGTTCGAACACCTGCTCGACCCGCTCGATGTGGCCCTTGGTCTGCGCGAGATGCTTCTCGAAGCCGGCCTTCAATTGGGGATCGGTCGCCTTGTCGATCATCTTCGGCAGCGATTTCTCGATCTGCTTCTCGGCATAATAGATATCGCGCAGCGTGTGGATGAAGAGGTCGTCCAGCGTCTTGATGTCTTTCGAAAAGAAGCCCATGGCGGTTGCCTTCCATGTTTCGCGTTGTGGGAAAGTTGCGCGGCGGACAGCCGTCAACATGGCCAGGTTCGCCCTGGCCTTGCGGGCTCAACGTTGTCTTCTTTGACAGGTTCCAGCCCATCGGGCCGCGCGAAAGGAAATTTCCCCGGGCCGGACGAACGTGAAACACAAGCGCGTCCAAGCGACATCGGAACGAAACATATGTGATGCAAAAGTCACACGGAACGGAATCGCGACGAAAGGCACCGAAAGACCCCGAATCAGCCGCAATCCGGCCACGATGCAACGACTTTCGGACCAGAAATTAACATCACGTTCACCGACTATTCACGCCTCGACGCTATGCTCTCGATCAATTCGGACGGGACATCCGAAAGCGGGACAGGGACCAAGTAAAATGAACTTCTGGAATCACATCGCCGGCTACGCCGCCGCCATTCGCGAATTCGTCGCGCCGACCTATCGGCCGGAGCGCTATTACATGCGCGGCCCGGGCCCGGCTTGCGCGCGCCGCGGCAACTCGCTGGGCGTCAGCGCCAACTGATCATGACCCGCGAACGCGCCCACCACAGCCGCATCTGCCGGCCTGCCGCCGACCAGCGCGCCACCACCTATCGCGCCGAGCGCCTGACGCTCGCCGCCAACTGGCGTGCGACAACGCCGCGGCTTTGACGCCGCCGCCGGCTGGCTTAGTGTCTCCCTCTAGTTTGACGCAATTCCGGACGGAAAACCGCTCACACTTTTCCTGGAATTGCTTTAGGGACACAAGCAGCCGGGGCCGCCATGACCGACCTGCCCGAACCGAACCGTCCCGCCTCTCCAAGCCAGGCCTATGACGCAAGCCTGCCGCTGATCGTCTTCGACGGCGTCTGCGTGTTCTGCTCGGGCTTCGTCCAGCTTATCCTCAGGCTCGACCGGGAAAAACGCTTCCGCTTCGCCACGGCGCAATCGCCGCTCGGCGAGGCGCTGTTTCGCCAGCACGGCCTGCCGACCGACGATTACGACAGCAACCTCGCCATCATCGACGGCGCGGCCTTCACGAAGCTCGACAGTTTCGTCGCGGTCATGTCCACGCTCGGCTGGCCATGGCGCGCGACCAACACGCTGCTCATCCTGCCGCGGCCGCTGCGCGACTGGCTCTACGACCGCATCGCCAAGAACCGCTACGCGCTGTTCGGCCGCAAGGACAGTTGCGACATTCCTTCGGCCGAGTTGCGGGAGCGGCTGATCGGCTAAAGCAATTCCAGAAAAGTGTGAAACGGTTTTCCGTCCGGAATTGCGGCAGGACTGGCTTGGGGGCAAGGCTATGAAGCTTCTCATCGTCGGCGGCTACGGCACCTTCGGCGGACGCATCGTCCAGCTCCTGGAGAACGAGCCTCGCCTCGAGCTCATCATCGCCGGCCGGTCGCTCGCCAAGGCAGCGGCCTATTGCAAGGGTCGAGGCGATACCAAGGCGCGGCTGGCGCCGGCGGCGTTCGACCGCGACGGCGACCTCGGCGCGCAACTCGCCTTGGCGCCCGACATTGTCGTCGACGCCAGCGGCCCATTCCAGGCCTATGGCGAGGGTCGCTACCGGCTGATCGAAGCCTGTATCGAAGCGCGCATCCATTATCTCGACCTTGCCGACGGTTCGGAGTTCGTCGCCGGCGTTGCCGGCTTCGATGCGGCGGCCAGGGCGGCCGGTATCCTTGTGCTCTCGGGCGTGTCGAGCTTCCCGGTGCTGACGGCAGGGGTGGTGCGGCGCCTTTCGGCCGGCATGGCGCGCGTCGACACGATCCGCGGTGGCATCGCGCCGTCGCCTTTCGCCGGCGTCGGCGAGAACGTCATCCGCGCCATCGCGAGCTATGCCGGCCGGCCGGTGCGGCTGCTGCGCGATGGCAGGCCGGCCGAGGGCTACCCTCTCACCGAGCAGATGCGCTACACGATCGCGCCGCCCGGACGCGTGCCGGTGAGGAACACGCTGTTTTCGCTGGTCGACGTACCAGACCTGCGCGCGCTGCAGGCGCTGTGGCCGGAAGCGAGCACGATCTGGATGGGCGCCGGGCCGGTGCCCGAGGTGCTGCACCGGGCGCTGATCGGCCTGGCATGGCTGGCGCGTATCGGCCTCATCCGCTCGCTGTCGCCGCTGGCGCCGCTGATGCATTGGGCGACCAACCGGCTGTCATGGGGCGAGCATCGCGGCGGCATGTTCGTCGCGGCCGAAGGCGCGGACGAAGCCGGCAAGCCGATCAAGCGGTCCTGGCACCTTTTGGCCGAGGGCGATGACGGGCCGCTGATCCCGTCCATGGCGGTCGCGGCGATCGTCCGCAAGGCGCTCGACGGCCGCATGCCGGCGCCGGGTGCGCGGGCGGCGGTGGGCGACGTCGAGCTGGAGGACTATGAAGCGCTCTTCGCCGGCAAGACGATCCATAGCGGCTTCAGGGACGATACCGGCAAGGGAAAGGCGCTCTATCCCGATCTGCTCGGCGATGCGTGGAAAAACCTTCCGGCCGAGATCCGCGCCATGCATGAGGGAGCGGTTATGGCGCAAGGGCGCGCCAGCGTGGAGCGCGGCGATGGCCTGCTTAGCCGGCTTGCCGCGCGGCTGATCGGTTTTCCTCCCGCCGGGACGGATGTTGCGGTCAAGGTGCGCTTCGACATCGACGCGGATGGCGAGACCTGGACGCGGACTTTTGGAACGCACGGCTTTTCGAGCCGGCAATTCGCCGGGCGCGGCCGATCGGAGCGGCTGCTTTGCGAGGGTTTCGGCCCGCTGACCTTCGCCATGGCGCTGGTGGCCGGGGAGAACCGCCTGTCGCTCGTGCTGCGCCGCTGGAGCCTTCTCGGCCTGCCATTGCCGATGTGGCTTTGCCCGCGCTCGAACGCATACGAAACCGTGGAGGACGGCCGCTTCCGCTTCCATGTCGAGATATCGCACCCGCTCGCCGGGCCGATCGTGCGCTACCGCGGCTGGCTCGAGCCTGTGCTGGCAGCTGGCTGTCGCGAAGCTCAATCCGGCAGCGCCGCGACCGCGACGATTTCGATGACGATATCGGCTTGAGCAAGTGCCGCAACGCCGATCACCTCCGAGGGCGGCGGATTGTTGTAGCTGCAGTGCTTGGGACAATGCTCGGCGAAGAACTCGTCCAGCACGTCCAGGCGAAAATTGGGCGAGCCGAGAACGCCGCCATCGGGAAACGGCCCTCTGACGAAGAAAGTCAGCCTGATGAGATGTTCGAGGCCGCTGCCGAGTTCCTCCAGATCGGATTTGATGTTGCCGAGCACGGCGCGCCATTGCGCCGCCGCATCGCCGACGAAGCCACCGCCGGTCTTGCCCATTGGATCGTAGTCGTCCGACGTCGCCGTGTTTCCGCACAGATAGACGGTCCCCTTCGCTCCGCTGACGACCGTTCCTTTTCCCCAAGGCATCAGCCGGCCGTTCTTGAATTTCTTGTGGGTCGCAAGTTCCATGGTCTTTCTCCCGTCTCGCGCGCGATCCGTCCCGACCCAGAGAAAAGGATAGTGCCGAGCGGCGGCGCTGCCAGTTGCTCCAAGCATTCCGCGATCGGCCGTGGTTGCCCGGAGAGCCTCGTTCTTGCGGAATCGCGCGACGAAGACGAAGATTTTTCCGACGCCTGTCGAAATCGGCCGATGCCGCACGACATAGACCGGCACGCGACGATGCGGCCTTCAAGAAACGGGAGAAGACCATGCGATACATGCTTTTGATCTATAATGACGAAGCCGCGATGGCGAACGCTCCGAAGGAGCAGACCCAGCAGGTGCTCGCGGCCTATGGCGCCTATACCGAGGCGCTGAAGACATCCGGTGCCTACATCGCCGGCGAGCGGCTGCGTCCGACCCAGGCGGCCACCGCGGTGCGGATGGCGAACGGCAAGACCAATGTGCTCGACGGCCCCTATGCCGACACCAAGGAGCAATTGGCAGGTTTCTACATGATCGAGGCAGCCGACATCGACACGGCCATCGAATGGGGTGCGCGCTGCCCCGCGTCCAGCAGCGGCACGGTCGAGGTGCGGCCCATATGGGAAATGGCCGAGTACATAGCCGCCGCATAGCGAACCTTGTGATGGATGATCGCTCGGAGATCGCGCGGGCGGCGGCCGAGGCGGCCGCCCGGCGCAGCTACGGCAAGCTGGTCGCCTGGCTGGCGGCCTGCACGCGCGACGTTGCCGGCGCCGAGGACGCGCTGGCCGACGCCTTCGCGGCGGCGCTCGAACGCTGGCCGCGGACCGGCGTGCCGGCGCAGCCGGAGGCCTGGCTGCTTTCGGTGGCGCGGCGGCGCGACGTGGACGCGGTGCGGCGGCGGCTGACCGGCGAGGCGGCCCGCGATCATCTGCAGCTGATGGCCGAGGAGATGGAGGCGCGCATGAGCGGCGAGGAGCTGCCCGACGACCGGCTGCGCCTGATGTTCGCCTGCGCCCATCCGGCGATCGAAGCCGGCGTGCGCGCGCCGCTGATCCTGCAGACCGTCCTCGGTTTCGACGCCGCGACGATCGCCTCGGCCTTCCTGGTTTCGCCGGCGACGATGGGGCAGCGGCTGGTGCGGGCCAAGGCGCGCATCCGCGAGACCGGAATTCCGTTCCGCGTGCCGGAGCAGGCGGAGCTCGGCGACCGGCTGGGCGCCGTGCTGGAGGCGATCTACGCCACCTTCGCCGAAGGTTGGTCCGATGCGACCGGCACCGATACGAGGCGCCGTAACCTCGCCACCGAAGGCATCTGGCTTGGACGGCTGGTCGCCTCGCTGATGCCGGACGAGCCGGAGGCGCTGGGACTGCTGGCGCTGATGCTGTTCGCCGAGGCGCGGCGCTCGGCGAGGCGCGGCCCGCAAGGGGATTTCGTGCCTTTGGCCGAGCAGGATATCGCGCTCTGGGACGACGGCCTGATCGACGAGGCGGAAGCCCTGCTGGTGCGCGCCGCGCAAAGGGGCATCATCGGCCGCTACCAGCTGGAGGCCGCCGTGCAGTCCGCCCATACGGCGCGCCGGCGCGGCAGCGGTACCGACTGGGCGGCGATCCGCCAGCTTTACGACGCGCTGCAGGCCGTGGCCGGCTCGCCGGTGGTGGCGATCAACCGCGCGGTGGCGATCGCCGAAACCGAAGGCGCAACGGCTGGATTGGCGGCGCTCTACGTGCTGGGCGAGGACAAAAGACTGCAGGATTACCAGCCCTATTGGGCCGCCCGCGCCGGGCTGTTGGCCAGGCTCGGCAACACGAAGCAGGCGGCCCAGTCCTACGACCGGGCCATCGGCCTCGAGCGCGACCCGGCGCTGCGGCGTTTCCTGCAGGGCGAGAAGGCGAAGCTTGTTGGGAGCTGAGGGGATTGGCGAAAGCCTCCCAGCCTCGTCATTCCTGGGCGGAGCAGCCGCGAAGCGGCGTCGCGGAGACCCTGGAATCCATTCCGTGACCTGAGCCGTGTAATGCAGCGGAGCAGAATTCTGCACCGTAGCGGCGCTCGGGGGTCACGGAATGGATCCTCGGGTCTGCGCGTCCGCTTCGCTCCCGCTCCGCCCGTGGATGACGACCGCGATTGGCGTTTCGGCTGGGGATTGGCGGAAGCCTCCCAACCTCGTCATTCCAGGGCGGAGCAGCCGCGAAGCGGCGTCGCGGAGACCCTGGAATCCATTCCGTGACCTTGATCGTAGACCGCAGCGGAGCAGAATTCTGCACCGTTGCGGTGCCTCGAAGTCGCGGCATGGATCCTCGGGTCTGCGCGCGTCGCTTCGCTCCTTGCTCCGCCCGTGGATGACGAGGTGATGGGCGTTCCGGCCAATCTCCAAGGCATACGACCTGCCGAGCCTGACCGCCGCGCTCTTTTTTAAGCCCACATCTCATGCGTTGCGTTCAGTTTGCGCATCAGCTCGTGCTGGCGCAGCCTCGCCCACAGGCGTTCGATGTTCGGCCAGGCGGCCCGCGCTTTCTCGACATCGGGATGCCAGGCCACCAGCATGACCAGGTAGATGTCGGCCAGCGACAGCGTCTCGCCGGCCAGCCAGTCGCGGCCGGCCAGCGCCTGGTCGAGAATGGCAAAGCCGCGATCCATCTCGGCGACCGCCGCCTGCTTCACCGGCTGCAGGCCTTCGCCATCGGCGGTGTAGCGGTGCGCGTAATAGAGCCGCAGGACCGCCGGATAGAGCACCGACGACATGAAGGCCAGCCCGCGCAGGAAATCGGCGCGGCCGGGCGAGCCCGCTTCCGGCGCGAGGCCGGCCCGCGGATGACGTTCGGCGAGCAGGATGCAGATTGCCGCCGATTCGGTCAGCGAATGACCATCGGGCAGCGTCAGCACGGGCACCTGGTTCAGCGGACTGATGGCGAGGAAGGCGGGATCGGGTGGATCTTTCTTCGGAACATCGACGTGCTCGAAGGGCAGGCCGGCCATGGCAAGCGCCGCCTCGACGACGAAGCCGCCGCTGCCCGGGCGCGTATAAAGCTTGTACATGAGAAATCCTCCCGCCGGCCGATTGGGCCGGCGGCGATATGAGCCGGAAGCGGCGCCCGCCTCAAGCCGGGCAGCGCCGGCCACGGGTTCTTTTTGAACAGTCCAGCCAGGGATCATCCGGAGAGTGCCGCTTGTCCGCAAGCTCTTGGGATTGGTCGAGGAGTCCCCGACTTCGTCATCCACTGGCGGAGCAAGGAGCGAAGCGACGCGCGCAGACCCGAGGATCCATGCCGTGACGTCTCGGCGTCACAGCGTTGCGAATCTTTCTGTGACGAACAGCAGCTTCGCTAGTGTCCGCAAACTGTGGCGACACACGGTATCCATTCTGGACCGTGGTATTCCCTGGCCACGGTCACGGCATGGATCCCAGGGTCTACGCGACGGAGCTTCGCTCCTGCTTCGCCCTGGGATGACGACCGTGAGGGCCGTTGCAGTCACTCTCCGAGGTATGCGCGCCTAAGCGCCCAGCCCGTCGAACAGGATGGTCGAGAGATAGCGCTCGGCGAAGGAGGGGATGATGACGACGAGGTTCTTGCCCTTGTTCTCCGGGCGCGAGCCGACGACGATGGCGGCCTGCAGCGCGGCGCCCGACGAGATGCCGACCGGCACGCCTTCGAGGCGGGCGACCAGACGGGCATTGGCGACCGAATCCTCGTTCGAGACCCTGACGACCTCGTCATAGATCGAGGTGTCGAGGATTTTCGGGGCGAAGCCGGCGCCGATGCCCTGGATCTTGTGCGGGCCGGGCTGGCCGCCCGACAGGACCGGCGAGGCCTCCGGCTCGACCGCCACGACCTGCAGCGAAGGCTTGCGCTTCTTCAGCACCTGGCCGACGCCGGTGATGGTGCCGCCGGTGCCGATGGCGGAAACGAAGATGTCGACCTCGCCATTGGTGTCGTTCCAGATCTCCTCGGCCGTGGTGCGGCGGTGGATCTCGGGATTGGCCGGATTCTCGAACTGCTGCGGGATGATGGCATTGGGCAGCGTCGCGGCGAGCTCGTCGGCCTTGGCGATGGCGCCCTTCATGCCTTTCGGGCCTTCGGTCAGCACCAGCTCGGCGCCGAGCAGCGCCAGCATCTTGCGGCGCTCGACCGACATGGTCTCCGGCATGGTGAGGATCAGCTTGTAGCCCTTGGCGGCGGCGGCGAAGGCGAGCGCGATGCCGGTGTTGCCGGAGGTCGGCTCGATCAGCGTGGTCTTGCCGGGCGCGATCTTGCCGGCTTCCTCCAGCGCCTCGATCATGGCGACGCCGATGCGGTCCTTGACCGAAGCGATCGGGTTGAAGAATTCGAGCTTGGCCATGAGGTTGGCGACGATGCCCTTCTCCTTGGCGAACTTGTCCAGCCTGACCAGCGGCGTGTCGCCAATCGTCTCCGTGATCGAATTGAAGACGCGGCCGCGACCGGGTACGCGCGCGGAAGAGACGGGCTTGTTCATTGGTTTCACTCCCAAGGCAAAGGCACAGGCAGACAGAATAGGGTTTTCAGCCGCGCAAGATAGGCCGGCGCCCGAAAATATCCGAGTGGGGCGATTGCTCAAAAGCGCCCGTGACCGGAAATGCATTTTCCGAAATGGCCCGATTTCGGAATGGCTTGGCTGAAATTAAAGCGATCACGCGCCAAGCTGTGTTGAGATTCAGGTCAGGCCGGCCTCACCCGAATATCAACACAGCTTACTGGCGGGCGGCGATGGCTGCTGCCGCGCCCATCATGAAGCCGGCGGCGGTGCGGTTCAGGACCTTCAGCGCGCGCGGCGATTTCAGGAACCAGCGCGCCTTGGCGGCCAACGCCAGATAAGGCACCAGCACCACGAACAGCACCACCACGGTGAGCATCGCAAGGATGGCATAGTCGGCAAGCGTGATCGTCTTCAGGTCGACAATGGTCGGCGTGATGGCGAGATAGAAGATCATCGTCTTGGGATTGCCCAGCGTTACCGTCAGCCCGGCAATGAAGCTCGACAACAGGCCGCCCTTGGCCTTTCGCGCCTCGACGGTCTCGGGCGTGATGCCGCTGGTCCAGAAGCGCCAGGCAAGGAAGGCCAGGTAAGCGACGCCGGCCCATTTGATGGCGAGGAAGACCATGCCGAAGGTCTGCGCGACGAAAGCAAGCCCGAGCACGACGGCGGTGAGATAGGTGAGGTCGCCGAGCATCAGGCCGAACGACATGGCCAGCGACGAGCGGAAGCCGGAGCCGAGCGCGCGGGCGACAAGGGCGGTGACGCCGGGGCCTGGAATGGCGGCGGCGACGCCGAGCGCGGCGCTGTAAGCGAGGAATCCGGTGAGTGTCATGGTTTTGGAAACTGGCCGTAGGAACCGATTTAGAGCCGGGCTTTTATCATGATGTCGGTTCGACGGTAATTCCCTCACGGCGGGATTCGTTGCGCCAGCGATGTAAGGAGTTGGTTTCCGCAGCGAGAAGAATTTTGACCGGTCGGCTATGTCTGCGTTGGTGGGGTCGCATAGCTTGGAGATTGGCCGAGACGCCCACCCAGTCGTCATCCACGGGCGGAGCAAGGAGCGAAGCGACGCGCGCAGACCCGAGGATCCATGCCATGACTTCGACGCGCCGCAATGGTGCAGATTTCTACGCCGTTTGCATCCTTCGGCCAAGGTAACGGCATGGATTCTAGGGTCTGCGCGCGTCGCTTCGCTCCTTGCTCCGCCCTAGAATGACGAGGTTGGGGAGGCTTCGGCAAATCGCCAGCGTTTGCGCTGATTTCATGGAAATGAGCGGTGAATGCCTTGCCGCTCGACAACGGCAGTCATCCCAAACAGCTACCCACCATAGCTAATGCGCCAGATGGTGCCGTTGCCGTCCTCGGTGAGGATCAGGGCGCCGTCCCTGGCCACGGCGACGCCGACCGGCCGGCCCCAGACCGCGTCGTCGGCAATGACGAAGCCGGTGGCGAAGTCGTCATACTCGCCGGTCGGCCTGCCGTCCTTGAATCTCAGCCGCACCACCTTGTAGCCGGTGCGGACATCGCGGTTCCATGAGCCGTGCAGGGTGACAAAAGCATCGCCCTTATAATCGGCAGGAAAATTGCCGCCCTCGTAGAAAGTGATGTTGAGCGGCGCCGAATGGGCCTGCATCAGCACATCCGGAACGGTGACCTTGCCGGCGAGGTCGGGGCGCGCGCCCTTGTGGCGCGGGTCCTCGTTGTCGCCGATATAATACCAGGGCCAGCCATAGAAGGCGCCGTCCTTCACGGCGGTCGCATATTCGAAGGGGGTATTGTCGCCAAGCTCGTCACGCTCGTTGACGACGCACCAAAGCGCGCCCGTCGCCGGCTGCACGGTCATGCCGGAACAGTTGCGCAGGCCGGTGGCGACGGTCCTGCGGTTCTTGCCGTCGGGGTCGAAGGCCAGCACGTCGGCGCGGCCTTCCTCCGAGCCCCAGGCCGCGCCCAGCGGCTGCGATTTCGCCCACGCCTCGACACCGCCCTTAGGCTTGGCGCCCATATCCTCGGCGATGTTGGAGCCGGAGCCGACCGACAGATAGAGCGTCTTGCCGTCTGGCGAAAAGGCGATGTCGCGCGTCCAGTGATGGTTGGCCGGGATCTTGGCGACGATGGTCTCCGGCTTCCCCGAAGCCTCGAGGTCGCCGTCGCGGTAGGGGAAGCGGACGACGCTGTCGCTGTTGGCGACATAGACCCACTGCGGCTTGTCGCCCTGCGGGTAGAAGGCGATGCCGTAGGGCCGGGTCAGGCCCTTGGCGAAGATCGACGCCTCGGCAGGCTTGGCGCTGCCCTCGGCCAGACGGTAGACACGGACCTGGTTCGCCCGGCTGTCGGCCACGAAGAGGTCGCCGTTCGGCGCCACGCGCACGACGCGCGGACTGTCGATGCCGGAAGCGACCAGCTCGGCCGAGAAGCCCGGCGGAAGTTTCGGCGTGGCGCCTTCGGGGCGATCGATGACGTCGCCGCCGTTCGTGGCGGACTCCGTCACATAGGGTTTCTGCAGGTCCTGAGGCTTCAGCAGCCGGCGCACGCCCGGACGGTCGGCCTTCCAGTCGCCGAAGGCCTTTTCACCGCTGAGCAAGGGTTGATCGGCCTGCTGCGCGAAGGCGCCGGTGGCAAGGACCAGCGCGAGGCCGGCGATCCGCATCATGCTGTTCTCCGTCGTCCGCCAACGCGCCTCAATTGATCAGGCGCCCGGACCCAGGACATATTGGGCAACCGGTCCGGAAGGGAAGCTTGCGCACGCGGATTTGACGAGGCGCCGGGCTCAGGCCTCTTCGCCATCCAGGTCGTCGTCGAGCCGCTTTTCCAGCTCGACGAGGTCGGCAGGCAAGGGCAGGCCCATGGCGCGCAGCTCCCGCAATTTCTCGCGCAACTGTTCCTGGATCTCGTGCTCGTCCTCGGGCTGATTGATCATTTCCTGAAGCAGAAGGTCGATCTGGGCCTTGAGCGATTCCAGCGCCATGTTTTTCTCCTTTGCGCCCTCAGCCGCGTCGAGATTCAGGTCAGGCCGGCCTCACCTGGATATCGATACACCTAGCGCAGCATGCGCGAAATCAGCTGTGCCGTATAGTCGACCATCGGCACGATGCGGGCGTAGTTCAGCCTGGTCGGGCCGATGACGCCAAGCGCGCCGACGACACGGGCGTCCTTGTCGCGATAGGGGGCGACGACCAGCGACGAGCCGGACAGCGAAAACAGCTTGTTCTCCGAGCCGATGAAGATGCGCACGCCCGGCCCTTCCTCGGCGAGGTCGAGCAGCTGCAGCAGTCCGTCCTGGGTTTCCAGGTCCTCGAACAGGTGGCGAAGCAATTCGATGTCCGCCTGGGCGGTGACGTTTTCCAGGAGGTTGGCGCGGCCGCGCACGATGAGGCGCGCCGGCAGCCCGCTTTCGGCGCCGGCCCAGACCGCGAGGCCCTTCTCGACCAGATCCTGCGACAGCGTGTCGAGGGCCGCCCTGGTCTCGTCCTTGATGCGGGCGATTTCCGCCCGCGCCTCGGCCAGCGTTCGGCCGCGGATATGGGCGTTGAGGAAATTCGAGGCCTCGTGCAGCTGCGACACGGTGGTGCCGACCGGCAGGTCGACGACGCGGTTCTCGACATCGCCGTTCTGCGACACCAGCACGGCGAGCGCCTTGGTGGGCTCGAGCTGGATGAATTCGATGTGCTTCAGCGCCACCTCGTTCTTGGAGGCGAGCACGAGGCCGGCGCCGCGCGACATGCCGGACAGCATCTGGCTGGCCTCGGTCAGCATATGCTCCAGCGTCGCGCCCGAGCCGGAGGCGCGCACCTGCGCCTCGATGACGCGGCGCTCCTCGTCGGAAAGGTCGCCGAGCTCCATGAAGGCGTCGACGAAGAAGCGCAGGCCGGTCTGAGTCGGCAGCCGCCCGGCGGAAACATGGGGCGCGTAGATCAGGCCGAGATGCTCGAGGTCGCTCATCACGTTGCGGATGGTGGCGGGCGACAGCGAGGAGGGCAGGATGCGCGACAGGCTGCGCGAGCCGACCGGCTCGCCGTCGCGCAGATAGGAATCGACAATCCGCCGGAAAATATCGCGCGAGCGCATGTCGAGTGACTGAAGGACCGGCGACTGAAACCCGGGACTCTGGGACGTCGGATCGACTGGTTTGTTCATACCGGCGAGAAACCTCCTGTTGAAAGATATAGACTTAAGCCACACCGGCGCAACCCGGTGCCGCGCTGCGGTCACAGTGCCGCGTTGCGGTCACGGTGCTGCGTTTGGGGTCAACCGGCCCGTTTTCCTTTGCGACCCCATTTTCCTTTGCGACTTGCGTCGCATGCGTCTACAAGCCGGCCACGATTCCGAAATAAGAAGAAAGACAAGAGGCCTCGATGCGTCCTTCCAAACGCCAAGCCGACGAAATGCGCGCCATCTCCTTCGAGCGCGGCGTCTCCAAGCACGCCGAAGGCTCGTGCCTGGTGAAGTTCGGCGACACGCATGTGCTGTGCACGGCGAGCCTGGAGGAAAAGGTGCCGGCCTGGATGCGCAATTCCGGCAAGGGATGGGTGACGGCCGAATACGGCATGCTGCCGCGCTCGACCGGCGAGCGCATGCGGCGCGAGGCCTCCGCCGGCAAGCAGGGCGGCCGCACGCTGGAGATCCAGCGGCTGATCGGCCGCTCGCTGCGCGCCGTGGTCGACCTGCAGGCGCTGGGCGAGCAGCAGATCACCGTCGACTGCGACGTCATCCAGGCCGATGGCGGCACCCGCACGGCCTCGATCACCGGCGGCTGGGTGGCGCTCTACGATTGCCTGCGCTGGATGGAAGCGCGCCAGATGGTGAGCGTCGCCAAGGTGCTGAAGGATCATGTCGCGGCGATTTCCTGCGGCATCCATGACGGCCAGCCGGTCATCGATCTCGATTACCTGGAGGATTCCTCGGCCGGCACCGACGCCAATTTCGTCATGACCGGCAAGGGCGGCATCGTCGAGATCCAGGGCACCGCCGAGGGCGAGCCCTTCTCCGAGGAGCAGTTTGGCGCGCTGATGGGCCTGGCGAAGAAGGGGATTTCGCGGCTGGTTAGCCTGCAGCAGATGGCGGTGGCGTAGGTTTTCGGATGTCGAGCCTGGGCCCCCCTCTCTGGCCTGCCGGCCATCTCCCCCTCAAGGGGGGAGATTGGATGTCGCCTTGGGTTTCGCCAATCGTCTACGTTGCAGGAAAGGCGCCTAGGCCGAAGCTGCTAATCTCCCCCCTTGAGGGGGAGATGCCCGGCAGGGCAGAGAGGGGGGCCTCGTGATACCCTCCGCAATCCTCGAATCCGCCCTCTACGTCACCGATCTGACCGCGGCCGAAGCCTTCTACCGCGACATCATCGGCCTCGAGGCGCTGGGCAAGGTCGAAGGCCGGCATGTCTTCTTCCGCTGCGGCAATGGCGTGCTGCTTCTCTTCAACGCCGAGGCGACCAAGATACCGCCGCCGCCCGACGCTCGCCTGAAAGTGCCGCCGCATGGCACGGCCGGCGAGGGACATCTCTGCTTCGCCGCAACCGCCGATGAAATCGCCGAATGGCGCAAGCACCTCGCGGCCAGGAACATCGCCATCGAAAGCGATTTCGAATGGCCGCAGGGCGGGCATTCGATCTATATCCGCGACCCGTCGGGCAATTCGATCGAGTTCGCCGAGCCAAGGATCTGGGGTTTTTGATGCATTCCCTCAACGGACAGAAAATCGTCGTCGCCAGCCATAATGAAGGCAAGCTGCGCGAATTCGCCGACCTGATGGCGCCGTTCGGCTTCGAGGCGAAGTCGGCCAAGGAATACGGCCTTGCCGAACCCGACGAGACCGGCACCACCTTCGAGGAGAACGCTTATATCAAGGCCTACGCGGCCGCCAAGGCCACCGGCCTGCCGGCGCTGTCGGACGATTCCGGCCTGTGCGTCGACGCTCTGGACGGCGCGCCCGGCGTCTACACCGCCAACTGGGCCGAGAAGCCCGACGGCAGCCGGGATTTCGGCATGGCTATGCAAAAGACCGAAACGGCGCTCGAGGAGGCCGGCGCGACCGAGCCTTCGCAGCGCACCGGCCGCTTCGTCGCCGTCATCTGCCTGGCCTTCCCGGACGGCGAGGCCGAATATTATCGGGGCGAGGCGGAAGGCACGCTGGTGTGGCCGCCGCGCGGGACGCTCGGCTTCGGTTACGATCCGGTTTTCCTGCCCAACGGTTTCGACAAGACTTTCGGCGAGATGAGCGCGGAAGAAAAGCATGGCTGGAAGCCCGGCCAGGCGACGGCGCTGTCGCACCGCGCCCGCGCCTTCCAGAAATTCGCGCAGGCACGTCTGGATTTGGCACGCCTGGATTTGGCGCGATCAGGACCCGCATGAGCGCAGTGACGATACCGCTCGACCGGAGCCCCGGCTTCGGCGTCTATATCCACTGGCCGTTCTGCGCGGCCAAGTGCCCTTATTGCGACTTCAACAGCCATGTCCGCCACCAGCCGGTCGACCAGGAGCGTTTTGCCCGCGCCTTCGAAACCGAGCTCGCGACCATGCGCGACCGCACTGGCCCGCGCGAGGTGACCAGCATCTTCCTCGGCGGCGGCACGCCGTCGCTGATGAAGCCGGAAACGGTCGGCGCGGTGCTGGAGGCCGTGGCGAAGCACTGGACCGTGCCGGCAGGCATCGAGGTGACGCTGGAGGCCAATCCGTCCTCGGTCGAGGCCGAGCGCTTTCGCGGCTATCGTGCCGCCGGCGTCAACCGCGTCTCGCTCGGCGTGCAGGCGCTGAACGACAAGGATTTGCGCTTCCTCGGCCGGCTGCACAATGTCGAGGAGGCGCTGCACGCCATCGGCCTCGCCCGCGAAATCTTCCCGCGGCTTTCCTTCGACCTGATCTACGCGCGACCCGGCCAGACGCCGGAGGCGTGGGGGGCGGAACTGGAGCAGGCGATCGGCTATGCCGTCGACCATTTGTCGCTCTACCAGCTCACCATCGAGGAAGGTACGCCCTTCCATGCGCTTTACGCGGCGCGCAAATTCACGCTACCCGACAACGACCACGCCGCCGACCTCTATGCGCTGACGCAGGAAGTGACGGCGGCGCATGGGCTGCCGGCCTATGAGATTTCAAACCACGCCCGGCCGGGCGCGGAAAGCCGGCACAATCTCACCTACTGGCGCTACGGCGAGTATGTCGGCGTCGGACCGGGCGCGCATGGCCGTTTCGTCGAGAACGGCCGCCGCACGGTGACGATAGCGGAAAGGATGCCGGAGACCTGGGCCAATCTGGTCGAGGCCAAAGGGCATGGCGTCACCGGCGGCGAGATCCTGACCCGCACGGAGGAAGCCGACGAGTTCCTGCTGATGGGGCTGCGGCTTGCCGAAGGCATCGACCTGCAGCGCTACGAGACGCTCGCCGGGCGCGGTCTATCCAGCGCGCGGCTTTCGGTGCTGCAGGACGAGGGGCTGGTGGCACCGGTCGGCAACGCCCGCCTGCGCGCCACAACCGCCGGCATGATCGTGCTGGATGCGGTAGTGGCGGATCTGGCGCGGTAATCCAGCACGTTCGTCATTCTCGGGCTTGACCCGAGAATCCATGCCATGACCTGTGCGAAGGGCGCGACGATACAGAATCCTGCACCGTTGGCGGCGCTTCGATGTAACGGCATGGATTCCAGGGTCTGCGCGCGTCGCTTCGCTCCTTGCTTCGCCCTGGAATGACGAGGCGCGAGATCGCGAAGGGTGCTGGTTATCTTAAGCGTCGTGCTTCTGGCGGTGCTTGCCGCGGGTCTTCTCGCCATGCGCCTCGCCGTGGCGAGCCTGCTTCTGGTCGGCCTTGTCGCGGCGCGCGCCGGGCTGGGCGGCGATCGAATGTGGGGGCATGCCCTCGCGGGCGGTTTTGCTTTCAAGTCGGCTGATAAAAATGTCGAAGCGATTGGGCATCGTTCGGTCCTGCCTCCTCCCGGGGAATCAGGGGTTAAATTCGCCGATGTGGGTTTCGTTCCGCACTGTGGCAAAGGCATGGCGATTTCCTTTATGCCGACCTCACGTTTTGCAACGGGGCGTCAGCCATGCGAAACAGATTTGGTTCTTTCGCAATTCCGGACGGAAGGCTACGGCGAAGTCGCCGAGCCTAACCGCTCACACTTTTCCTGGAATTGCTCGAATGAGGGGCATTCGGTGACCGGCGACAAACGCAGCTATCTGATCGGACAGACCGAGATCGCGGCGCGGGCGCTTCAGCCGGCGCTCTATCTGGTGGCGACGCCGATCGGCAATCTGGCCGACATCACGCTGCGCGCGCTGGAGACGCTTGCCGCCGCCGACATCGTCGCCTGCGAAGACACGCGCGTCTCGCGCGTGCTGCTCGAACGCTACGGCATCCGGCGGCGCACCACCGCCTATCACGAGCACAATGCGAGCGAGGCCGGACCGAAGCTGATCGAGGCGCTGGCGGCCGGACAGAGCGTGGCGCTGATCTCCGACGCCGGCACGCCGCTGGTCTCCGATCCGGGCTACCGGCTGGTCGGCGAGGCGCTGGAGCGCGGCATTCGCGTCGTGCCGATCCCGGGACCTTCGGCCGCGCTCGCGGCGCTGACCGCTTCCGGCCTGCCCTCCGACGCCTTCCTGTTCGCCGGTTTCCTGCCCGTGAAGACCGGGCAGCGGCTGACCAAGCTGGAAACGTTCAAGCAGGTGCCGGCAACGCTGATCTTCTTCGAGTCGCCCAGACGGCTGGCCGAGACGCTCGGCGCCATGGTCGAGGCGCTGGGCGGCAGTCGCCAGGCCGCGATCGGCCGCGAGCTGACCAAGACCTTCGAAGAGATGCGCACCGGCACGCTTCTCGAACTCGCCGACCATTATGCCGCGACCGATACGCCGAAGGGCGAAGTAGTCATCTGCGTCGGCCCGCCCGATGCGGCTGAAGAAGAACCGGCCGACATCGACCGCCTCCTGCTCTCGCTTGCCGCCGAAATGCCGGCCTCGAAGGCCGCGGCCGAAGCGGCGAAGATGACCGGCGGCCAAAAACAGGCGCTTTACCGGCGGCTCCTGGAGCTCAGGGACAGACCATGATCCCAAAAAGTGGAAGCCGGTTTCTGGAAAAGATCACGGTCAAACACAAAGATGGCTGAACGCACCGCCGGCCATCGCCGCAAAGCCTATCGGCGCGGCCATCGCGGCGAGTGGCTGGCGGCGCTGGCGCTGATGCTGAAAGGCTACCGTATCCTCGCCCGCCGCCATCGTACCAGGCTCGGCGAGATCGACCTGATCGCCAGGCGCGGCGACCTCGTGCTGTTCGTCGAGGTCAAGGCGCGCCGCACGCTGATCGAGGCGATGGAAGCGATCGGCCATGCATCGGAGCGCCGCATCGAGGGCGCCGCGGATATCTGGCTGTCCCGCCAGCCGGATTACGGCAGGCTTTCGATGCGTTTCGACATGGTGGCGGTGCTGCCCTGGCGCTGGCCGGTGCATGTCGAGAACGCGTTTTATGGACGGAATTGAGGGCTACTTCCGGGACCGTAGGCGGGACAGCACCCCCCTCTGGCCTGCCGGACATCTCCCCCGCAACGGGGGAGATTGGCAGCTTAGGCGCCGCGCCCTTCTTCGACGTCGATAATTGGCGAAAGCCGCGATGGCGTCTGATCTCCCCCCTTGCGGGGGAGATGGCCGGCAGGCCAGAGGGGGGTTGGCGGGAACTCGACAAAGCGGTGTGGGCGAAGCCCGCCTCACCCCCAGACCATCAACGCCACCAGCCCGACGCCACCCACCACCAACCGCCACCAGCCGAACAGCGCGTAGCCGTTGCGCGAGACGTAATCGAGCAGGAAGCGCACCACGATGAGCGCGGTGACGAAAGCGGCGATGAAGCCGACGGCGATGATCGGCAGGTCGGCAGAGGTCAGCACGTTGCGGTTCTTGAAGAGGTCGAAGGCGAAGGCGCCGACCATGGTGGGCATGGCGAGGAAGAAGGAGAATTCGGCCGCCGCGCGCTTGTCGACGCCCATCAGCAGCGCACCGACGATTGTCGAGCCGGAGCGCGAGGTGCCGGGGATCAGCGACAGGCACTGGAACAGGCCGATCTTGAGATAGACGCTCAACGGGAAGCGCTCGACGTCGTGATGCACCGGCTTGAAGTTGATGCGGTCGACGACGAGCAGCACAACGCCGCCGATGATCAGCATGATGCAGATAAGCCTGGGCGATTCAAACAGGATGGTCTTGATGAAATCATGCGCCAGCGCGCCGATGACCGCCGCCGGCAGGAAGGCAATCAGGATGCCGATGACGAAATGCCGGGTCTGCGGATCGCTGGGCAGCTTGATCAGCATCTGCCAGAGCTTGCTGAAATAAACGCTGAGGATGGCCAGGATCGCGCCGAGCTGGATCAGGATCTCGAAGGCCTTGCCGGTGGAATGAAAGCCGAGGAAATGGCCGGCAAGCAGGATGTGGCCGGTCGAGGACACCGGGATGAACTCGGTCAGGCCCTCCAAAAGCCCAAGCAGCAGCGCTTCGACGATGGTCTGGCTTTCCATGGCAACCTCAGGATTTCGGGGATAGATGGGGACAACGGCTTGCTTGTCACGGCGCGGAAGTCCCCCTATAGGTCGCAACACCGTGACGGCCGCATGACGGGCCGCCAAGACTTACCGGCGCGGGTAACGATTCGCCAGTGTGGCAATCCGGAATTCGCCGCACCTCGGAGCAGCGCAATGTGCGAATTCCGGATTCTGAGCCACACTGTCAACTTTAAGTTCTAGTGTGGTTTTGGATTTGAAGTTCCTGGACACTGATGCCATTGAGGGTACAGGAACTTCAAATCCACCACACTAGTGCGCCCTATCATCGCGGAACCATGCTGACGCTTTTCCATCATCCCATGTTCGCCACCTGCCGGTTCGTCCGCCTCGCCTTCGGCGAGTATGGCGAGGAGTTGGCGCTGATCGAGGAAAAGCCGTGGACGCGGCGCAAGGAGTTCCTGGCGCTGAACCCGGCCGGCACGCTGCCGATCCTGCTGGCCGAAGGCGACGTGCCGATCGTCGGCGCCATGGTGATCGCCGAATATCTCGACGAGACGCGCGGGGTGCTCAAACGCGACAAAAGGCTGTTCGCCGAGGACCCGATGCAGCGCGCCGAAATCCGCCGGCTGACCGACTGGTATCTCAGCAAGGCCGAAAGCGAAGTGACGCGGCATCTGGTGCGCGAGCGCGTGCTGAAGCCGGTCATGCCGGAAACCGCCGGCGGCGGCTCGCCGGATTCGGCGGCGATCCGCGCCGCGCGCGCCAACATCCGCCAGCACATGAAATACACCAACTGGCTGGCCGGCACCCGCCATTGGCTGGCCGGCAGCAAGGTGACCTATGCCGACCTCGCGGCGGCGGCGACGCTGTCGGTGCTCGATTATCTGGGCGAGATCGACTGGCGCGAACATGCGGCCGCGCGCGAATGGTACACGCGGGTGAAATCGCGGCCGTCGTTCCGGCCGCTGCTCTCCGACCGGGTGCGCGGCCTGTCGCCGGTATCGCATTATGCGGACCTCGACTTCTGAAACCTTACGCGCGCTGATCGAGGCGGAGGCGCGCCGCGCCGGCTTCGAGGCTGTCGCCGTGACCCGGCCGGACGCGATCCCGCTGGCGCGGGCAAGGCTCGCCGAATTCGTCGCCGACGGTTTTCACGGCCAGATGGAGTGGATCGCCGAGACGCTTCAGCGGCGCGCCGAACCCTCGACGCTGTGGCCGGAGGTCCGCTCGATCATCGTGCTCGCCATGAATTACGGCCCGGACCGCGACCCGCGCGATATCCTCGCCAAGCCCGACCGCGGGGCGATCTCGGTCTATGCGCAAAACCGCGACTATCACGATGTGATGAAGGGCCGGCTGAAGGAGATCGCCGGCAAGATCGTGGCCAAGGCAGGCGGCGACGTGAGGGTGTTCGTCGATACCGCGCCGGTGATGGAGAAGCCGCTGGCGGAAGCGGCCGGGCTCGGCTGGCAGGGCAAGCACACCAACCTGGTCAGCCGCGCGCATGGCTCGTGGCTGTTCCTCGGCACGATCTTCACCACGGCCGAGCTGGAGCCGGACCAGGCCGAGATCGACCATTGCGGCTCCTGCCGCGCCTGCCTGGACGCCTGCCCAACGGACGCTTTCCCGGCGCCCTACCGGCTCGACGCGCGGCGCTGCATTTCCTACCTGACCATCGAGAACAAGGGGCCGATCCCACGCGAGTTCCGCGAAAAGATCGGCAACCGCATCTATGGCTGCGACGACTGCCTGGCCGCCTGTCCGTGGAACAAGTTCGCAAGTGCTGCTTCCGAGGCGAAGCTTGCCGCGCGCGCCGATTTGCGCGAGCCGTCGCTTTCGCAGCTGCTCGCGCTCGACGATCCGGCATTCCGCGCTTTCTTCTCGGGCTCGCCGGTCAAGCGCATCGGCCGGGACCGTTTCATCCGCAACGTGCTGATCGCCGCCGGCAATTCCGGCGATGCGTCGCTGGCCGCCATTGTGCGCGGTCTGCTCGGCGACGCCGCGCCGCTGGTGCGGGGTGCGGCAATCTGGGCCCTGTCGCGGCTGCTCTGCGAGCGCGAATTTGGCGAGCTTGCCGCCACAGCCTCGAAGTCCGAGATGGACGCGGTGGTCCGCGAGGAATGGCTGGCGGCACCGGCACATCCGGCGACGGCCGATTGATGGGGGTTCATCGATGAGCGAAAGACGCTTCTTCATCTTCGGCGCCGGCTATTCGGCCAAGGCTTTCGCGCGGGCCAACGCGCACCACGAGCCGATCTCCGGCACGACCCGGGCGCCGGAAAAGTTCGAGGCGCTGCGATCGGCCGGCATCGAACCGCTGCAATTCGACGGCGCGCTGTCGCCCGAGCTCGGCGATGCGCTCGCCAAGACCACGCATCTCATCGTCTCGGTCGCTCCCGACGAGGCCGGCGACCCGGTGCTCAACGCCGCCGGCGATGCGCTGCGGAATAAGATGCCGGCGCTTGAGTGGATCGGCTATCTCTCGACCGTCGGCGTCTATGGCGACCATGGCGGCGCCTGGGTGGACGAGACCAGCGACTGCCGGCCGGTGTCGAAGCGCTCGGTGATGCGGGTGGCGGCCGAACAGGAATGGCTGACGCTTGGCCGCGAGATCGGCAAGCCGGTGGCGATCCTGCGGCTTTCCGGGATCTACGGGCCGGGCCGCAACGCGCTGGCCAATCTCGAGGACGGCACCGCGCGGCGGCTGGTCAAGCCGGAACAAGTGTTCAATCGCATCCATTGCGACGACATTGCCGGGGCGCTCTGGCATCTCTCCGAAAACAATCTCGGCGGCATCTTCAACGTCACCGACGACGAGCCGGCGCCGCCGCAAGACGTCGTCGCCTATGCCGCCGAGCTGATGGGCGTCACGCCGCCGCCGGAAATTCCCTTCGAGACCGCCCAACTTTCGCCCATGGCGCGGTCTTTCTATGGCGAGAACAAGCGCGTCGCGAATCAGGCGATCAAGGCGGCCGGCTATCGCTTCCGGTTTCCCAACTACCGGGTGGCGCTGGAGCGGATGTGGGCCGACGGCAACTGGCGGGACGGCGCGCCGCGCAGCCCGATGAGAGGATGATGCCGGAACGTGTGAAGCGGTTTTCGGACGACATCATCCTTCGCATGATCGATGCGGGACGCGCGGCGTGGTATGATTCGTTCCCGATCAGGTTCGCCTGACCGCGCGGCAAAACGGATAGACTGGAGAGGGGCCCCAGCCTGATGAATTTGCGATCTCTGCCTGACCGCAAACCGTTCCTGACCGCAGCCCTGGCGCTGGTGACGCTGGCCGCGCTGGCGGCTGTCGCCATCTCGGCCGAACCCCGAGCGAAGGACCTGTTCGGCGCGCGAAAACTGCCGGCTGTGGCGCCCGCCCAATCCTTCGGCTTCTATTCGAAAGGCTGCTTCACTGGCGGCGTGGCGCTGCCGATGGAGGGTCCCGGCTGGGAAGTGATGCGCCCGTCGCGCAATCGGCGCTGGGGCCATCCGGCCATGATCGCGCTGATCGAAAAACTGGCGCGCGACGCCCAGGCCGATGGCTGGCCGGGCCTTCTGGTCGGCGACGTCTCGCAACCGCGTGGCGGCCCGATGATGACCGGCCACGCCTCGCACCAGATCGGTCTCGACGCCGACATCTGGCTGACGCCGATGCCGAAGCGGCCGCTGAGCATGGCGCAGCGCGAATCGATGAGCGCGACGCTGATGGTCGACGAGAAGACGCATCTGGTGAAGGACGCGCTGTGGACGCCGGCCCACACCAGGCTGCTCAAACGCGCGGCAAGCTATCCGGAGGTCGAGCGCATCCTGGTCAATCCCGGCATCAAGAAGAAGCTCTGCGACACCGTTACTGGCGACCGCTCCTGGCTGCGCAAGGTCCGGCCGTTCTGGGGCCACGACTATCATTTCCATATGCGCATCGGCTGCCAGCCGGGCTCGCCCTTCTGCAAGGCGCAGGAGACGACGCCGGACGACGATGGCTGCGGCAAGCCGTTGGCCTGGTGGTTCACCGAGGAGCCGTGGCGGCCGAACAAGAACCCGGACGCGCCCAAGGCGCGCGACCTGATGACGATGGCCAATCTGCCCAAGCAGTGCCTGGATGTTGTCAATGCGCCGGACGCGCCTTCGCTGGAGGCGGTGACCTATCACGGCGGCGCCGCCGCCGCGGTGGCCGTGGCCGAGCCGCAGCCGAGCGAGCCGGCGGAAACGATCTCCAGCGGCAACGCCGCGATGCCGTCGGCGGCGAGCGCCTTCGCGCCGACGCCAAAGATCGGCATCCCGCTGCCGCGCCCACGGCCCGGGAACTGACGCGCAAGCGGGCTTCCCCTTTCCGGGGCCATGCGCTAGTCAATCGATTGAAACGGCGCAGTGGCGGCGCAACGAGGACGATCAAGAGCATGTCAGGCGAGAACGAGACGGGGCTGCGGTTCCCGGTCCTGATCGGCGATATTGGCGGCACCAATGCGCGCTTCTCGATCGTGCTCGACGCCAATTCGGAAGCGACCGAGCCGCAGATCGTCCAGACCGCCAATTTCACGACCATCGACGAGGCGATCCAGGCGGCGGTGCTCGACCGCTCGTCCATCCAGCCGAATTCGGCGGTGCTGGCGATCGCCGGGCCGGTCGACGGCGACGAGATCCCGCTCACCAACTGCCCCTGGGTGGTGAAGCCCCGGCAGATGTTCGCCAATCTGGGCCTGAGCGAGGTCGTCGTGCTCAACGATTTCGAGGCGCAGGCGCTGGCCGTGGTGGCGCTCGGCGAGGAGCATATGGAAAAGATCGGCGGCGGCACGCCGGAGCCCAATGCGAGCCGGGTCGTGCTCGGCCCCGGAACGGGTCTTGGCGTCGCCGGGCTGATCTATGCGCTCAACCACTGGATCCCGGTGCCGGGCGAGGGCGGGCATATGGATATCGGCCCGCGCACGCCGCGCGACTTCGAGGTGTTCCCGCATATCGACAAGCTCGAAGGCCGCATCTCCGGCGAGCAGATCCTGTGCGGACGCGGGCTGGTCAACGTCTATCGGGCCGTGGCCAGGACCGACGGCAAGCCGACGCCTTTGACGACGCCGGCCGAGGTCACTGCGGCCGCACTTTCGAAATCCGATCCGGTGGCTGAAGAAGCGCTGACGCTCTTCGTCACCTGCCTCGGCCGCACCGCGGGCGACCTGGCGCTGGTGTTCATGGGCCGCGGCGGCGTGTTCCTGACGGGCGGCATCGCGCAAAAGATCGTGCCGGCGCTGAAAGCGGGCAATTTCCGCGCCGCCTTCGAGGACAAGGCGCCGCACAGCGCGCTGATGCGCGAAATGCCGGTCTATGTCATCACCCATCCGCTGGCGGCGCTGCTCGGGCTTGCCGCCTATGCCAGGACGCCGTCGCTGTTCGGCGTGAACACGGCGGGACGCCACTGGCGGACGTGATCGCGCCGGCTTTGGGGGTAGCGATCGGCCGCCGCGACGAAGTTTCGCCATAGGCAAGCCGTAGCCGGGGCTATCCCTTTGTTTTGACGCAATTCCGGACGGAAAACCGCTCACACTTTTCCTGGAATTGCTCTAAGAGGATGCCGAAATGCGGCCCATCCTGCACGCGGAAAACCACGAAGCGCCCCCGATTTGACTGTTCAAAGTTCCCTCAAACTGAAAGTCCAGCCTACCGAGGTCAGTGCGGTGCTGCGCCGCATCCTGGCCGAAAACGGCAAGGAATATCGCTGGACCTATGTCGTCGCCGTCGTATGCCTGCTGATCGTTTCCGGCACCACCGCCTTCACGGCGTGGATCATGGCCCCGATGATCAACCAGATCTTCTACGAACGGCGCAGCGACATGATCGTGTGGATCTGCGCCGGTTTCATGGGCGCCTCCGTGCTGCGCGGCTTCGCCGGCTATGGCCAGGCGGTGGCGCTGGCCAGGATCGGCAACAACCTGGTCGCCCGCTACCAGAAGCGCAGCTTCGACCATCTGATGAAGCTCGGCGTCAACTTCTTCAACGAGACCCGTTCCGGCCGGCTGGCGGCACAGGTGAACGAGAATGTCGGCGGCATCCGTGACCTCTTGTCGCTGACGCTGACCTCCATCAGCCGCGACGCGGTCTCGCTCGTCGCCCTCGTCGGGGTGATGATCTACCAGGATCCGGTGTTGTCGCTCAGCTCGCTGCTGATCGGGCCGCCGTTGATCTGGGCCGTCATCTACATCACCCGCCGCCTGCGCAAGATCAACCGCGAATCTGTGCTGATCAACTCACGGCTGAACGGGTCGGTGCAGGAGGCCACGCAAGGCATCGCCATCGTCAAGGCCTTCACCCTGGAGGACGAGCTGGCGCGCCGCATCGGCATCATGGCCGACACGGCCGAGCAGCGTAACAACAAGATCGCCCGCGTCGCGGAGCGGCTGTCGCCGATTTCCGAAATCCTCGGCGGCCTCGCCGTTACCGCCGTGCTCGCCTATTCCGGCTATCGGGCGCTGGTGCTTGGGCAGCCGCCAGGCGCGGTGTTTTCCTTCATCACCGCGCTGATCCTGGCCTATGATCCGGCAAGGCGCCTGGCGCGCACGCAGGTCGGCATGGAACGTGCCCTGGTCAATGCGCGCATGATCTACGAGCTGCTCGACCTCGAGCCGAAGCAGGGTGACGCCCCCGACGCGGTCGAGGCGAAGGTCACCACCGGCGAGGTGCGCTTCAACAATGTGACCTTCGGCTACAACGCCGACACGCCGGTGCTGCGGGACCTGAGCTTTACCGCCGCCGCCGGCAAGGTCACGGCGGTCGTCGGCGCCTCGGGCGCCGGCAAGTCGACGATGGTGGCGCTGCTGCAGCGCTTCTACGACGTCGACAAGGGCTCGATCGAGGTCGATGGCCAGGATATTGCCAAGGTGACCAAGCATTCGCTGCGCCAATCGATCGCCTATGTGGCGCAGGCGCCTTATCTCTTCGAAGGCACGATCCGCGACAATATCCGCTACGGCCGGCTGTCGGCCACCGACGCCGAGATCGAGCAGGCGGCGAAACAGGCCGCCGCCGACGAGTTCATCCGCCAGCAGCCGCAAGGCTACGACACGCCGGTCGGCGAAGGCGGCTCGACCCTTTCCGGCGGCCAGCGCCAGCGCGTGTCGATAGCGCGCGCCATCGTGCGCCAGGCGCCGATCCTGTTGCTCGACGAGGCGACCTCGGCGCTCGACAACGAGGCAGAGGCGCGCGTCCAGGAAGCGCTGACCCATGTGATGGAAGGGCGCACGACCATCGTGATCGCGCACCGGCTTTCGACGGTGGTCAATGCCGACCACATCATCGTGCTGGAAGAGGGCCGGCTGGTCGAGGAAGGCACGCATGCAATGCTGATGGCCGACCCGCACAGCATCTATGCCCGTTTCCACCGGATCCAGGGCAAGAAGGGGCTGGGGCTTGTCGACGACGTCAAGGCAAGCCAAACTTCGGCCCAAACTCCGGCGCCGCGCAGCCGCGCCAAGAAGACCGTCAGGAGAAGCGCATGAGTGAATCCGGCGATATGGGCCTGGTGGTGGTGGGCGCCGCCGGCCGCATGGGCCAGACGCTGATCCGCGCCATCCACACCATGCCCGGCGCGCGCGTCGCCGCCGCGATCGAGCGGCCGGACTCGGCCCATCTCGGCAAGGATGCCGGCGAGCTTGCGGGCATCGGCATCATCAACGTGCCGATCGTCAACGATCCGCTGCCGGCCTTCGCCAAGGCCAACGGCGTGCTCGATTTCACGGCTCCAAGCGCGAGTGTCGAATTCGCCGGCTATGCGGCGCAGGCGCGCATCGTCCATGTTATCGGCACCACAGGCTGCTCGGCCGACGACAATGCAAAGATCGCCGCCGCCGCGCGCCATGCCACGATCGTCAAATCCGGCAATATGAGCCTCGGCGTCAACCTGCTTGCCGTGCTCGTCGAGCAGGCCGCCAAGGCGCTCGACCCGGAGGATTTCGACATCGAGATCCTTGAGATGCATCACCGGCACAAGGTCGACGCGCCGTCCGGCACGGCGCTGCTGCTCGGCGAAGCGGCGGCGAAGGGACGTGGGATCGATCTTGCGGACAACAGCGTGCGGGTGCGCGACGGCCACACCGGCGTGCGCAAGACCGGCTCCATCGGCTTCGCGGCGCTGCGCGGCGGCTCGGTGGTCGGCGACCACAGCGTGATCCTTGCCGGCACCGGCGAGCGCATCACGCTTTCCCATCATGCCGAGGACCGGGCGATTTTCGCGCGCGGCGCGGTGAAGGCAGCGCTTTGGGCTCGCGCGAAGAAGCCGGGCCTCTATTCCATGCGGGATGTGCTCGGACTTTCCTGACACAAGCCTGAAGTATTTCCTTCTTAGGCAGTTCCGGACGAAACCGTTGGAATTGCCCAACCCCTAGAGGAGCTGACATGTCGGGAACTCTCGTGCTCGTGCGCCACGGCCAGAGCGAATGGAACCTGAAGAACCTGTTCACCGGCTGGCGCGACGTCGACCTGACCGAACAGGGCACGGCGGAAGCGCTCGCGGCCGGCGAAAAGCTCAAGGCGCGCGGCCTGAAATTCGACATCGCCTACACCTCGGCGCTGAAGCGGGCGCAGGTGACCTGCCAGCACATCCTCGACGTCGTCGGCCAGAGCGATCTCAAGACGATCCGCGACCAGGCGCTCAACGAGCGCGACTATGGCGACCTCTCCGGTCTCAACAAGGACGACGCGCGCAAGAAATGGGGCGAGGAGCAGGTGCATATCTGGCGCCGCTCCTACGACATCGCGCCGCCCGGCGGCGAAAGCCTGAAAGACACCGGCGCGCGGGTCTGGCCCTATTACCTGCACGATGTGCAGCCGCATGTACTGCGCGGCGAAACCGTGCTTGTCGCCGCGCATGGCAATTCGCTGCGCGCGCTGATCATGGCGCTGGACGGCAAGAGCGGCGAGGAGATCGTCAAGCTCGAGCTCGGCACCGGCGTGCCGGTCATCTACAAGCTCAACGCCGATTCCACCGTGGCGTCGAAGGACGTGCTCGAGGGGTGAGGCAAAGCTTCCTTCTCCCCGTCACTATACGGGGAGAAGGTGCCGGCAGGCGGATGAGGGGCAGCGCCAGCTTCCGCGACTAACTCGTCCGGGCTCAAAGCCAGAACCGGAGCCCCGGCTATCCAGCATCGGCGCCGACGAAAAAAGCGCGTTGACACATATCGTTTGCCCGCTTACATGAGCCCGCACCAGCCCAGATGGCGGAATTGGTAGACGCGCACGGTTCAGGTCCGTGTTCCGCAAGGAGTGGAGGTTCGAGTCCTCTTCTGGGCACCATCCTTCGCTCTTCGAGCTTCGGATGGCAGGCCATCCCGAAGTTCCAAGAGCGAAGGGGTCGCCATTCATCCCGACTGCCAACGGGATAGCGCTTCCCAGATTTACGACGTTCGATTGGCCGTAGCCTCTGAGCTTCGTCATCCTAGGGCGAAGCAGGAGCGAAGCTCCGTCGCGGAGACCCTGGGATCCATGCCGTGACGTCGAAGCGTTGCGGCATTCCAGAATTCTGCTCCGTGGCACGACAAGGCCAAGGTCACGGCATGGATCCTCGGGTCTGCGCCGCGTCGCTACGCTCCTTGCTCCGCCCGTGGATGACGACCGGATGGGCGCCGCCATCCACCTCCCCTTCCGGCCAGTCCCCCAACAAACCGCTTCAAACCCGCCGCCCCGGACGCTACGGTCCGCCCATGGCCCCTACCGTCAGCCCGACCATTGCCGCCCGCCGCGACCAGATGTTTCCCATCCTGACCGATGCGGATATCGAGCGTATGCGCCGCTTCGGCGAGGCGCGCGCCTATGCCGCCGGCGATCATATCGTCACGGCTGGTGCGGTTTCGCCAGGCGTGATCCTCATCCTGTCGGGCAAGGTCGACATCACCCAGGCCGGAGGGATCGGGCCGCGCGAGCCGATCATCAGCTATGGCGCGGGCAATTTCGTCGGCGAGCTGGCGCAGTTGTCGAACCGGCCGTCACTGGTCAATGCCGAGGCGGCCTCGCCGGTCGAGGCCATCGTCATCCCCTCGCAGCGGCTGCGCGACCTGATGGTGCAGGAGGCGAACCTCGGCGAGCGCATCATGCGGGCGCTGATCCTGCGCCGCGTCGGCCTGCTCGAAAGCGGCGCCAGCGGGCCGGTCGTCATCGGCCCGCCCGGCAATGGCGACGTGCTGCGACTGCAAGGGTTTCTGCGGCGCAGCGGGCTGCCGCACCGGGCGCTCGATTCCGACACCGACCCTTGCGCGAAAACGCTGATCGAGCGGTTCCATGTCGATCCGCACCATCTGCCGATCGTGCTCTGCCCGAACGGCAAGCTCATGCACAATCCGGGCGAGACCGAGCTTGCCCGCTGCGTCGGGCTGCTGCGGCCGATCGATGCCGATAAGGTCTATGACGTGGCGATCGTCGGCGCCGGACCGGCGGGGCTGGCTGCGGCGGTCTATGCCGCCTCGGAAGGGCTGTCGACCATCGTGCTCGATTGCCGCGCCTTCGGCGGCCAGGCGGGCGCCTCGGCTCGCATCGAGAACTATCTCGGCTTCCCGACCGGCATCACCGGCATGGCGCTGATGGCGCGCGCCTATAACCAGGCGCAGAAATTCGGCGTCGAGATGGTCATCCCCGACGAGGCAAAGCTGCTCGACGACGCCGGCGACGGCGCCCGCTACAGGCTCTCCATCGGCGATGGAGAAACGGTGCGCTCGCGCGCGGTGGTGATCGCCAGCGGCGCGCGCTACCGCCGCCTCGACATCGCCAACCTGGCGCAGTTCGAGGGAACCTCGGTGCATTACTGGGCCTCGCCGATCGAGGCCAGGCTTTGCCAGGACCAGGAGGTGGCGCTGGTCGGCGCCGGCAATTCGGCCGGACAGGCGGCCGTCTATCTGGCGAGCCAGGTGCGCAAGGTGACGCTCTTGGCGCGCCGCGACAGCCTCGACGCCACCATGTCGCGCTATCTTGTCGAGCGCATCGCGGCGCAGCCCAACATCGAGGTGCTGACCGAGACCGAGGTCGCGGCGCTGGAGGGCAGCGAAGGCAATCTGGAAGCGTTGCGCTGGCGCAACCGGGCGACCGGTGAAGAGACGACGCGTCCCATCCATCACCTCTTCCTGTTCATCGGCGCCGATCCGAACACCGACTGGCTGGCGAATTGCAACGTGGCGCTGGACGCCAAGGGTTTCGTGCGCACCGGACCCGACACGACACCGGGGCACGGACTGATGGAGACGAGCCGACGCGGCGTGTTCGCCATTGGCGACGTGCGCTGCGGCTCGACCAAGCGCGTCGCGGCCGCCGTCGGCGAAGGCGCGCAGGTGGTCGCGGCGCTGCATGCCTATCTGGCGCGAAACGGTGAACCGGCGAGGAGAGCGTGATGGACGAATGCAGGCATACCAAGGACATCAAAAAGGTCACGCCGAGCGCGCTCGGCTGCGAGGAATGCCTGAAGAGCGGGTCCTGGTGGGTGCATCTGCGGCTCTGCCGGACCTGCGGCCATGTCGGCTGCTGCGACGACTCGCCCAACCGTCATGCGACAAAGCATTTCCATGCCACGCAGCATCCGATCATCGAAGGCTACGACCCGCCGGAAGGCTGGGCCTGGTGCTTCGTCGACGAGGTGTTCATCGACCTCGAAGGCGATACGACGCCGCAGAACGGCCCGATCCCGAAGTTTGTTTGAGCGTGCAGGGCAAGCCGGCGCGGCCAAGCGTCCGGTTTAGCGCACCGAGCTCGTCACGGTCGGATCGACGGCGTCGGGCACGGATTTGCGCTCATTGCCGGCAAGGATGCCGATCAAGAGAAGGCTGAGCACGACCGGCACAAACAGGATGGCGACGCGCGCCTGCACGTAGAAGATGGCACGCCATTCGTTTCGCTTTTCGTCGTTCATCATGCTCGCTCTGTCTGCGCCTCCCAGGGAGGGACATAGAGACGAAGCGTTAAACATCTCCTTCCGATTCGGTTAACGGGTGGCGATCTGTTATTGTGAGATCATGAAAAACGATCGTAAGGACGAGCCTCCCTCCAGGGAGACATTGATGAACCGTATCGAGGTTCCGCTCGAGGTCTATGCGGAATTCCTGGCTCTGCTCGATGCGCCGGCCCAATCCAACGAGAAGCTGTCCAGACTCATGAACACCCCGCAGCCATGGGAGAGTAAGTGACGTCTGCGGCTGCCGAGATCAATCGCCCATGGCAGCGCAGCCCCCTCTCCGTCCGCTGCGCGGACACCTCTCCCCCGCTTTGCGGGGGCGAGGAACGCCAATCGCCAAGGCCGCGTCTCCGCAAGCCTGGGTTCCTCGCCCCGCCAAAAGGCGGGGAGAGGTGGCTCGGCGAAGCCGAGACGGAGAGGGGAGCGCCCTATGGGATGACCCGCTGGATGCGCTTCCTATCCCCCTGAAAGTCCGCCTCCGCCGATCAAACAGCCGGCAGCGCGAACAGCCTCCCACCCGCCGGCACCAAGTCGTCGATGCCGGCAAGGCGCAGGCAGTGCCAGGCCATGGCGTGATTGGAGGAGGTGACGGGAACGCCGATGCGCCGCTCCAGCTCCGCCACCGCCTCGGCGACGCGCAGGCTGGTGCAGGAGATGAAGATCGCTTCGACGCCCGGCACTTCAGCCATGCGCTCGGCCGCCGCCTCGATCGAGGCGAGCGAGATGCGGGCGGCCTCGCGATCGTCGCGTCGGTCGAAGGTGGCGACGGCGGCGATGTCGAGGCCACGTCCAGTGAAATAACGAACCAGGCCCTGGTTGATCTCAGGCGCGTAAGGGGTCAGCAGGCCGATGCCCTTGACGCCGAGCGCCTTGAAGGCGGCCAAGGCGCCGGTGACCGGCGTGGTGCAGGCGACGCCGGGCCGCGCCTTCCTGATCTCGGCGAAGACGGCTTCCTCGCCGAGCGTCATGGTCGCCGAGGTGCAGCCGAAACCGACGACGTCGAGCGGGATGCTGGGCAGGATGAGGTCGACGGTCGGCGCGATGCGTGGGCCCATGGCGCGCAGTGTTTCCGGCGTGATGTCGTTGTCGTTGAAGAGGCGCGCCTCGTAGAAGGCGACGCCCGGAATGCGCACCAGCGCACGGAACTCATGCTCCAGCGTCTGGTCGGTGGCGAGGATCGCGAGCCCGATCGCCGCGCGCGAGGCGAGGCCGCCGTCGATCTCGGATGGAAGCACGCCCAAATCGACAGGCCCCGAAGATTGAGGGCGGGTGGCAGCCGCGCTGACAGACATGGCATTCCCTTTCCTGGTCGACCCCGTCGGGATCATGTTCTCAGTTCAAAAGTCCGTCCATCGAGATCGCCGGCTTGCGGCCGGCGATCAGGTCGGCGGTGATGCGGGCCGAGCCGTGCGACATGGTCCAGCCGATATGGCCGTGCCCGGTGTTGAAATAGAGGTTGCGCAGGCGCCGCTGGCCGAACTCGGGCAGGTTGTTCGGCGTCATCGGCCGCAGACCCGCCCACATTTCGGCGCGGTCGTAATCGGCGCCTTCGGGATAAAGCTCCTCGGTCACACCCTTCATGAAGGCGAAATCGGCCGGCTTGTGGCTGGTGTCGTAGCCGGCGAACTCGGCGGTGGCGGTGACGCGCAGCCGGTCGCCGAAGCGCGAGACGGCGACCAGATTGTGCTCGTCGATGGCCGCGATGGTCGGCGGCGCCGGACGGTTGCCGACAGGAATGGTCAGCGAATAGCCCTTGATCGGATAGATCGGCAGGCTGATGCCGACCGTCTTGGCTATCAGCGGGCTGTAGGAGCCGAGCGCCAGCACATAGGCGTCGCCCTTGACCCCGCCCTTGTCGGTCATCACCTGCGCGACGCCGTCGCGGGACGTCTCGATGCCGGTGATGGTGGTGCCGGTGCGGATCTCGCCGCCGCGCTCGACCACCTTGGCGGCAAGCGCCCGGGTGAATTTCGCCGGGTCGCCGGTCTCGTCGGTCGGGCAATGGATGCCGCCGGCGATCTTTTCACGTGCGGAGGCCAGCGACGGATCGAGCGCGACGATGGCGTCGCGGGCGAGCACCTTGATCAGCTGGCCGTCGGATTCGAGCAGCCGCATATGCTCGACGCCTTTGTCGAGCGCCTGCTGGCTGCGGTAGAAATAGAGGATGCCGCGATCGTTGCGGTCGTAGTCGATCGCCTCATCGGCGACGACCTCGTGCAGGATCGATTGCGAGTAGACGGCGAGGCGATGCTTGAGCAGCGTGTTGCGTCGGGCCTTCTGCGCCGTGCATTCCATCAGGAACAGCCACGACCAGCTGTAGAGCCGGGGATCGGCCGAGAGCCTGAAGCGCAGCGCCTGATCCTTCAACACCAGCGATTTAAGCAGGATCATTGGCGCCCTGGGCGACGACCAGACGAAGGAATGCCCCGGCGCGATCATGCCGGCATTGCCCCAGCTGGTCTCGGCGGCGACCTGTTGCTGGCGCTCGAGGATGACGACCTCGTGCCCGTCCTTCTGCAGCTGATAGGCGGTGGTGACGCCGACCACGCCGCCACCCAACACGATCACGCGCATGGCGCCTCCGGAGATCGCAAGTTTGGGGGCAGTTTAGAGGGTGGACTGCAGTGTGCAATGGCACACATGCGGAGATGTCGGCGGGACAGCGCCGCTCGTCGGCAGGACGATCGCAAATGGCGCATCGAACGAATGTCGTCGCTAATCCCTGACGTCTCGACGCTGGGCGAAAAAGGCGCTCTGGTTGAAGGCGCCGGTGGGGTAGTGAGCGCTTCTGGCGACGACGTTGGAGATTAGCCCGGGCCCTCCATGACGTCGTCATACTCGGGCTTGACCCGAGTATCCATGCCATGACCTCTGCCGTAGGGTGCAACGGTGCAGAATTCTGCAACCGCAGCAACGCCTTAGCGTCACGGAATGGATTCTAGGGTCTGCGCGCGTCGCTTCGCTCCTTGCTCCGCCCTAGAATGATGGGTGGACGGCCCCTT
>NZ_JAVIIV010000033.1:0-47101 GCF_033977215.1 Mesorhizobium humile | reverse complement strand
CCGCTCCAGACTTAAGCCGTCGCCGCTATTTTGCCTCTTGCCCAAGAGGGGCCGTCCATACATGACGAAGCCCTTTCACCCGCCCAGCGCCTGCTCCAGATCCGCGATCAGATCATCGCCGTCCTCGATCCCGCAGGACAGCCGCACCAGCGAATCCGTAATGCCGATCGCCCCGCGCTTTTCCGCCGGGATCGAGCCATGCGTCATCAGCGCCGGGTGCTCGATCAGGCTTTCGACGCCGCCGAGGCTTTCGGCCAAGGTGAAGAGCTGCGTGCGTTCGAGGAAGCGTTTCGTCCCCGCCAGGTCGCGGTCGAGGTCGACGGAAATCATGCCGCCGAAGGCGTGCATCTGCTGGACGGCGATGGCGTGCTGCGGGTGGCTGGCGAGGCCGGGATAGATGACGCGGCGGACATCTTTTCGCGTTTCCAGCCATTGCGCGATTTTCAGCCCGTTGGCCGAGTGGCGCTCCATCCTGAGCGCCAGGGTCTTGATGCCGCGCAGCGCGAGAAAGCTGTCGAACGGGCCGGAGATGCCGCCGATGGCGTTCTGCAGGAATTTCAGTTGCGCGGCGAGGTCCTTGTTGTCGCCGACGACCGCCACGCCGCCGACCATGTCGGAATGGCCGTTCAAATATTTCGTCGTCGAATGAACGACGATGTCGATGCCGAGCTCCAGCGGCCGCTGGATGTAAGGGCTGGCAAAGGTGTTGTCGGCGACGGTGAGCAGGCCCTTGCGCTTCGCCAGCGCGGCAAGGCCTTCGAGATCGACGACGCGCAGCAGCGGGTTGGTCGGCGTCTCGACCCAGAGCAGCTTTGTTTCGGGACGGATCGCCGCCTCGACCGCGGCAAGGTCGGTGAAATCGGCAAAGCTGACCTGCAGGCCGGCGGAGCGCTTGCGCACCCGTTCCATCAGCCGGAACGAACCGCCATAGATGTCGTCGGTGGCGACGATGTGGGCGCCGGCGTCGAGCAGCTCCAGCACCGTGCCGATCGCCGCCAGGCCGGAGGCGAAGGCGAAGGCGGCCGAGCCGCTTTCGAGATCGGCCACGGCACGCTCGAAGGCGAAGCGCGTCGGGTTCTGGCTGCGGGCATATTCAAAGCCCTTGTGCACGCCGGGCGACTGCTGGCCGTAGGTAGAGGTGGCGTAGATCGGCACCATCACCGCGCCGGTCAGCGGGTCGTGGCTCTGGCCGCCATGGATGGCGCGGGTGGAAAAGGCCAGGCGGTTCTTGCCGTTCGAAGTCATTTTGCGCGGCGCCTCAGATGGTTGATCAGGTCGATACGGGTTATCAGGCCGACGAACTCGTCGCCATCGAAGACGATGGCGACCTCGTTGCGGTCGAAGACAGGCAAAAGCGCGTCGAGCGTCTGGCTGGCCTGCAGCGTATGCAGGTTCGAGGTCATGGCCGAGCGCACCGGGCCGTTGAAGCGGTCCCAGCGGCCGTCATAGGGGCCGTCGACCTTGGCCAGTATATCGCTTTCGTCGACGATGCCGATCAGCTTGCCATCGTCCAGCACCGGCAGTTGCGAGACGTCGGAGCGGCGCATGCGGCCATAGGCGTTGAGCAGGCTTTCGTCCGGGCCGACGGTGACGATGTCGCCGGTACGCGGCGAGCGCATGACGAGGTCGCGCAGATCGCCATGCTGCTCCTGGTCGGCAAGGCCCTGCTCGGCCAGCCAGATATCGTCGAAGACCTTCGACAGATATTTGTTGCCGCTGTCGCAGACGAAGGTGACGACCCGCTTGGGCGCCGTCTGCTCGCGGCAATAGCGCAGCGCTGCCGACAACAGCGTGCCCGAGGACGAGCCGGCGAGAATGCCTTCGCGCGACAAGAGATCGCGCACCGCCAGCATGCTCTGCTTGTCGGTGATGGAATAGGCCTTTTTCACCTGCGAGAGGTCGGCATTGGGCGGCACGAAATCCTCGCCGATGCCTTCGACGGTCCATGAGCCGGCCTCTTCCATCTTGCCGGTCTTGATCAGCGGCGCCAGCACCGAGCCGACCGGGTCGGCCAGCACCATCTCGGTCTTGGGCGAGTGCTTCGCGAAGTAGCGGCCGAGACCGGTGAGCGTGCCGCCGGAGCCGACGCCGACCACCACCGCGTCGACCTCGCCCCCGAGCTGCGAGAAGATTTCCGGGCCGGTGGTGGTCTCATGCGCCAGCGGATTGGCCGGGTTGGCGAACTGGTTGGCATAGAAGGCGCCGGGCAGCTCGGCGGCGATCTTCTCGGCCATGTCCTGGTAATATTCGGGATGGCCCTTGCCGACATCGGAGCGGGTCATGCGCACCTCGGCGCCCAAAGCGCGCAGGTGCTGGATCTTTTCGCGCGACATCTTGTCGGGCACGACGAGGATGATGCGGTAGCCTTTCGGGATGCCGACCTGGGCAAGGCCGAGGCCGGTGTTGCCGGCGGTGGCCTCGACGATCGTGCCGCCGCGCTTCAGCGCGCCGGATTTCTCCGCCGCCGCGATCATCGACAGCGCGATGCGGTCCTTGATCGAGCCGCCGGGATTCTGGCTTTCGAGCTTGATGAACAGCCGGCACTTGCCGGTGTCGAACTTGGTCAGCTCGACGACCGGCGTCTGGCCGATCAGGTCGAGCACCGAGGCGTAAGGCGGACGCAGCCGGGAGAGGGCGCCTTCCGCGCCGTCGGGCGCTGCTTTCTTCTGCTCGCTCATCTCAAATGCTCCGTGGAAGCAGTTCGATGCGGGTAGCCGCAATCTCGCGCACCGAACCGCCGGAATCCATTCCGGTTTCGCGGATGGCGCGAGGTGTCTTTTCCAGCCCTTTTCATCTGGAAAGAAGATAGATCGTGCCAATCCGGCGGGGAGAGGGGGAATGGAATTTCGCGGAGGGCTGCGCACCCGGTTCTCAATGTTGAAGCCGGCGCGAGGCGCCCCCCCTCTGTCCTGCCGGACATCTCCCCCTCTTGGGGGGAGATTGGATAGACACCTCGGCTTTCGCCTATCACCAACGCCGCAGAAATAGCGCCGTCAGCGGAACTGCTGATCTCCCCCCAAGAGGGGGAGATGGCCGGCAGGCCAGAGGGGGGCGCCGTAGAGTGCCAGGTTCGGCAACTACAAGAACGAACGCCTCACCCCAGCAGCAGCTTGCCGAGCTTGGCGCATTGCACGCGGATATCCGGAATAGCGTCGATCTCGAAGAAGGTGCCGCGCGTCAGCGGGCCGACGGCGAGCAGCTTCGACGACACCGCGCCGTCGGCCGCGATCAGCTCGCATTTGCCGGTGACGTCGAGGCCGAGGCGCAGCGGATCGGGACGCGCCACGCCGCGCTCGAGCAGCGAGCGCACGACGCCGTTCGACGTCCGCGAAATGTCGCGGGCGATGCCCATGCAATCATAGAGGCGGGCGACGTCCAGGGTCTCGACAGCCTGCGTGCCGCGCGGCTGGATTTTCACGACGAAGCCGCCGTTCGCCTCGACGTTCACGACCCTACCTGCGACGAGGCGGATGCGGCCAGACCTGACCGCCTCGGTGACACGCGCGTAGACTTCCGGCGCCATGCGGTGGCGGTGGATGTCCCACCAGGCCTTGGTGTGCTCGACGAAGCGGCGCTTGGCCGAGGACGGCCAGTTCTGCCAGATCGTCTGGTTGAAGGGCCTGAGCCCATCAACCACGTCGCGCCAGTCGCCGCCGGCCTTCTGGGTCTCGCGGATCAGGTTGCGGAACCAGCCGACGAAATAGGAAAGCTGGGTGCCGAGCGGAATGTCGGCGATATCGAGCTTGATCGGGTTGCCCTTGCGGTGCGGCGACGGCAGCAGCCCGCGCCGCGACACCGCGACGATGGCGCCGCGATGGCCGCGCTGTTCCAGCGAGAGAAACGCGTCGACCATGCTCAGCCCCGTGCCGAGCAGCAGCACTTGGGCCTGCGGATCGAGCGTGGTGTCGGCCTCCGCTCCCATGCGGACGGCGTGGCCCTGGAAGGAGCCGGGTTGCTCGTCGTGACCGGTGGCCAGGACGGCAAGATGCGCGACGACGCTGGTGCCGTTGGCGAGTACCACCTCGACGCCCGCCGGCGTCGGCGCGATCGACAGGCTCTCCTCGCGGATCAGCCGCAGACGACCGGTCTCGCGCTCGCGCTCCATCAGGCCGTCGAGCAGTTCCTGCAGGTAGCGGGCATAGAGGCTGCGCGGCGCATAGAACGGTCCCTGGTCCGGCTTGGCCAGGCCGCGCTCCAGCACCCAGCGCGCGAAATGCGTCGGGTCGTCGGCATAGGCGCTCATGCCGGAGGCGTTGACGTTGAGCACATGCGCCGAAAGCAGCGTCGAATAGGCCATGCCCTGGCCGAAATGCGGCCGCTTCTCGATCAGCGTGACGCGCAGGTCCGGATTGGGCGATTTGAGCAGATGCGCGGCGAGCACGACGCCGCTGGCGCCGCCGCCGACAATGATGATGGAGTTGCCGCGTCCAACCATGGTTGCGAGCCGGGAACTTGACGCGGCGATCAGCGCGCGGCCGCCGCCGCGGACGGCTTCGGCCGCAAGCCACGAACGATCGCCGGAACGGTTTTCAGAAGGTCGCGCATCGTTCTCTCACTCCCAATGTTGATAAGATTACTATACTAACCACGCCGGGCACGAAACCCCGGTTCCAATTCGACCGCCTTTTGAAGCATGGATTTGCCGAGATAGGACGACAGGAGGATTTTCGTTCGGCCGGAGGTGCTGGAGAGAGGGCCGCACCCGCGCGGTCGTCATTCCAGGGCGGAGCGACGCGAAGCGTTGCGTAGACCCTGGAATCCATGCCGTGACCTTCGCGAGAGATGCAGCGGTAAAGAATGGAACCTTGTCCAACCTCACTGGAAGATAGGTCTGCACCGCAGCATCGCTTCTATGTCACAGCATGGAAACTCCTTCAGCTGAGAGCGGCTGCCTACCTACCTTCGTCATTCCAGGGCGGAGCGACGCGAAGCGGCGCATAGACCCTGGAATCCATGCCGTGACCTTCGCGAGAGATGCGACGGACGAGAATCGAACCTTGTCCAACCCCACTGAAAGATAGGTCTGCACCGCAGCATCGCTTCTATGTCACGGCATGGATTCCAGGGTCTGCGCGCGTCGCTTCGCTCCTTGCTCCGCCCTGGAATGACGAACGGACGGACGGCTCCGCTAGTGGCCGAGGGCAACCCGAAGGCTCACCCACCAACCCCAACGCGACTGTCCTTTTGCGCCCTTTCCGCCGGTACCCGGCGACACTTTTCCAACAAAGCGGCCTTCGTTGGAAGGATTTAACTCTACAAACCCGATAGAATTAACGGACGATAGAAAGGCAATCCAGTTTGTCGGGGTTTATGGAGCCTTTCAATGTCAATCCTTTCACGACGCATCCTGCTTTTCTCATCGGCGGCGCTTACGGCCGCCGCCTTGCTCGGCCCGGCCAGCGCCGAGGACCTCAAGATCACCATCGGCTACCAGACGGTGGTCGAGCCATCGAAGGTGCCGCAGGCCGACGGCGCCTATGAAAAGGCGACCAAGGCAACGATCGACTGGCGCAAGTTCGATTCCGGTGCCGACGTCATCGCCGCGATCGCCTCCGGCTCGGTCGATATCGGCTATGTCGGCTCGAGCCCGCTGGCCGCGGCCGCCAGCCGCGAATTGCCGATTGAGACCATCTTCGTCGTCGGCCTGATCGGTCCGTCGGAAGCGCTGGTCGCCCGCAACGGCGCCGGCATCGAGAAGGTCGCCGACCTCGCCGGCAAGAAGGTCGCCGTGCCGTTCGTCTCGACCACGCATTACAGCCTGCTTGCGGCGCTGAAGCATGAAGGCGTCGACCCGAAGTCGGTCGAGGTCCTCAATCTCAGGCCCCCGGAGATCGCCGCCGCCTTCGCGCGCGGCGACATCGACGCGGCCTATGTCTGGGATCCGGCGCTCGGCCAGGTCAAGACCACCGGCAAGGTGGTGCTGGACTCCTCGCAGGTGGCCGCTTGGGGCGCGCCGACCTTCGACGCCTGGATCGTGCGCACCGATTTTGCCGACAAGCACCCCGAGGCGGTGCGCGACTTCGTCAAGGTGACCGGCGAGGCCTATGCGCGGTTCCTCGCCAAGCCCGACGCCTGGTCGGTGTCCTCGCCCGAGGCCGGCAAGATCGCCAAGCTCACCGGCGCCAAGCTGGAAGGGGTGCCGGAGCTGCTCAAGGGCTATGTCTTCCCCTCGCTCGAGGAGCAGGCTTCGGACAAGTTCCTTGGCGGCGCGACCGTGCAGGCCGTCGCCGCGACGTCCGCCTTCCTCAAGGAGCAGGGCAAGGTCGACGCGGTGCTGCCCGACTATTCGAAATATGTGACGGCGAAATATGCCAGCGAGGCGCTCGCCTCGAACTGAGCTTTTCTCCATGCAATACCCGGAAGGATGACCGCCTTTCCGGGATTGCTCGGAAGCGCGGCGCCTTCCCTGGTTTTGCGCTTGCCTGTCCCGAAGCCGCTTACGAGGCGCGACTTCGGGGCAGGCCCTAATCCAACAGAGGCCAAAACGCCGATGTCGCATCTCATCCTCGACAAAGTCAGCGTTCTTTATGGCGGCCAGAAAGCGCCCGCGGTCGAGCGCGTTTCGCTCGACGTCGGTAAGGGCGATTTCGTCGTGCTGGTCGGCCGTTCCGGCTGCGGCAAGACCTCGCTGCTCAACGTCGCCGCCGGCCTGGTCGAGCCCGCGGGCGGCCTGGCCACGGTCGGCGGACGGCCGATCACAGGGCCTGGGCCGAACCGCGCCGTGGTCTTCCAGAACGATGCGCTTTTTCCTTGGCTGACCGCGCGCGAGAACGTCGCCTTCGCGCTTCGGCTGCGTGGCGTGTCCGCTGACAAAAGGACGCGCCGTGCCGACGAATTGCTGGCGCTGGTCAAGCTCGGCGGCGCCGGCGACAAGCGCATCTGGGAGCTTTCCGGCGGCATGCGCCAGCGCGTCGGCCTTGCCCGGGCGCTCGCCGCCGAACCCGAATTCCTTCTGCTGGACGAGCCGCTCGGCGCGCTCGACGCGCTGACGCGCGAGCGCATGCAGACGACGCTGCTCGATCTGTGGGCCGCCGCCCAGGTCGGCGTGCTGATGGTGACGCATGGCATCGAGGAAGCGCTGGTGCTGGCGACCCGCATCGTCGTGCTGGCGCCGGGGCCCGGCCATGTGGTGCGGACATTCGAGACTGATTTCGGCCGCCGCTATGCGGCCGGCGAGCCTATCCGCGCAATCAAGGCGGATCCCGCCTTCGCCGCTTCCCGCGCGGAGCTGACCGATGCGATCTTCGAAGGAGAGGCGGCATGAGCGTCGGCGCCTATAGCGAACGCGCGAGAGCGAAGGCCGGCGAGAATGACGGCTTCTCGGTGCCATGGTCGCGGCCCCGGCCGAAGCCGAGACGGGCGGTTTCGGCCCGGCTGGTCAGTGCGATCACCATCCTCGTGTTGCTGGCCGCCTGGACGGCGGCAGCCTCGCTGCAGCTGGTATCGCCGGTCTTCCTGCCCTCGCCGGCCGCGGTCTGGGCCAAGTTCGTCGTCGTCGCCCGCGACGGGTTCGTCGATGCGACGCTGCTCCAGCATATCCTGGCGTCGCTTTGGCGCGTCTTCGCGGCGCTGATCGCCGCGATCGTCGTCGGCGTCCCGGTCGGCCTCGCCATCGGCATCAGCCGGATCGGACGCGGCGTGTTCGATCCGCTGCTCGAGTTCCTGCGGCCGATCCCGCCGCTCGCCTATCTGCCGCTGATCATCATCTGGTTCGGCATCGGCGAGCCGTCGAAGATCCTGGTGATCGCCATCGCCATGCTGGCGCCGGTGGCGCTGTCGACCGCCGCCGGCGTGCGCGGCGTCTCGCGCGAGCGCGTCGACGCGGCGCGATCGCTCGGCGCCACCCGCGCCCAGCTCATCCGCCACGTGATCCTGCCGAGCGCCCTGCCCTCGATCCTCACCGGCCTGCGCATCGCGCTCGGCGCCGGCTGGTCGACGCTGGTGGCGGCCGAGCTGGTCGCGGCGACGCGCGGGCTCGGCTTCATGATCCAGTCGGCGGCGCAGTTCCTGGTCACCGACGTGGTGGTGATGGGCATCCTGGTGATCGCGATCATCGCCTTTGCCCTGGAATTCATCATCCGCCGGATCGAGCGGGTGCTGGTGCCATGGGCGGGTCGGGAATGAAAGGAAGCGAAGGAGAAGGACGATGACCCATTCCACCGCGGTGCTGTTCGCCCATGTCGGGACATGGCTGTTGCGTCTGCCGCCGGGCGACACGCGGCCCGGGGAGGAGCCGAAATCGCCGACGCCGGTGCTGCTTGCCGGCGAACGCGACCGCCTGCCGCCGCGCGACGAGAGCTTCTACTGGGCCTGGCAGTACTGGTCGCAATGATCGGGTCGCAATTTTGCGCCAGCCCTCGAGTCTTCGTCATCCTAGGGTCTGCGCCGCGTCGATTGGTGGCAGCCGCCCGAACCTCGTCATTCTATGGCGGAGCAAGGAGCGAAGCGACGCGCGCAGACCATAGAATCCATGCCATGACTTGGAAGCACCGCCACGGTGCTGAATTTTTCCGTTGCACTTCTTGGCGAAGGTAACGGCATGGATTCTAGGGTCTACGCGACGCCGCTTCGCGGCTGCTCCGCCCTAGAATGACGATCGCGATGGGCGTTTCGGCCAATCTCCAAGGCATGCCACCTGCCAATGCAAACAGAGCCGACCGGTCAAAATCCCTGTGCGGCGTCAACTAGGATGACGACACCGGGTTACACGCAGAAAATAATTCCATCCATTCGGTCGAACTCGCAAGATCGTTCCTCTACTAATTTTATAGATTTACCTAGCCTGACCCCATTCCAAACCCCGGCAGCCCCGGGCCATCGAAGGAGAGGGTCATGTTCAATCTGACGAGACGCGTTTTCGGTACCGGCCTGCTGGCAGCGGCGGCCTTTGCCATTGCGACGACATCCTTCGGCGCCGCGGCGCAAGAGCTCAAGGCGTTCAACATCGGCTACCAGAAGACCGGCCTGCCGGTGATCGCCAGGCAGCGGCAGATCATCGAAAAGGCGCTGGCCGGCAAGGGCGTCACGGTGAAATGGGTCGAGTTCACCGCCGGCCCGCCGCTGGTGGAAGCCTTGAATGTCGGCGCCATCGACGTCGGCTGGACGGGCGACGCGCCGCCGATCTTCGGCCAGTCGGCCGGGGCCAACATCGTCTATGCGGCGGCGCTGCCGTCGAATGGCGACGGCGAGGCGATCTTCGTCAAGCCGGCCTCGCCGATCCAGTCGCTGGCCGATCTCAAAGGCAAGCGCATCGGCGTCGGCAAGGGCACCAGCGCGCATAATCTCCTGGTCGCGGCGCTGGAGAAAGCCGGCATCGCCTTCGATCAGGTCACGCCGGTCTATCTCAGTCCGGCCGACGCGGCCGCCGCCTTCGCCAGCGACCAGATCGACGCCTGGGCGGTGTGGGATCCGTTCTTCGCCATCGCCGAGACCCGTTACCAGCCGCGCGTGCTCGTCCGTTCCAGCGACGTGCTGAAGGTCAACACCTATTTCCTCGCCAACAAGGATTTCGCCAAGGCGCATCCGGATGTCGTCTCAACGACGATCGCCGCGCTCGGCGACGCGGCGAAATGGGCCGACCAGAACCGCGACAAGGTGGCCGAGGCGCTGCATGAGGTGACCGGCGTGCCGCTCGATGCGCAGACGATCGCCGCCAACCGGACCAAGTTCGGCATCTTCCCGATCACCGACGAGATCGTCGCCGGCCAGCAGGCGACGGCCGACCGCTTCTTCAAGCTCGGCCTGATCCCGAAAGCGGTCCGGATTTCCGACGCCATCTGGACCGCGCCGGGCAACTGATTTTCCTTGACGCGCCTGGTGGCGAACGCCCGGCGCCGCCGCGTTTTCTCCTGCCTTCTCCAGGGTATCAGCCATGACCGCATCAGCCAGCCCGCTCGATTTCTTCTGGTTCATCCCGACGCATGGCGACGGCTCCTATCTCGGCACCGAGAAGCAGCAGCGTCCGCCCGAGTTCGGCTACTTCAAGGAGATCGCGCAGGCGGTCGACAGGCTTGGTTTCCCCGGCGTGCTCTTGCCTACGGGGCAGAACTGCGAGGATTCCTGGGTCACCGCCACCGGCCTTGCGACGCTTACCGAAAGGCTGAAATTCCTGGTCGCGCTGAGACCCGGCGTGACGCTGCCGACCTTCGCGGCGCGCCAGACCGCGGCGCTCGACCGGCTGAGCAACGGCCGGCTGCTGCTCAATGTCGTGGTCGGCGGCAACCCGACCGAGCTTGCCGGCGACGGCGTGTTCCTGCCGCATGACGAACGCTATGCGCAGGCGCAGGAGTTCCTCAGCATCTGGCGCGGGCTGGTCTCTGGCGAGCGGGTGAATTTCGAAGGCAAATATTACCGCGTCGAGAACGGCCGCCTCGACCTGTTGCCGCTGCAGGAGCGGCCGCCGCTTTATTTCGGCGGCTCTTCCGATGCCGGCCAGGAGCTCGCGGCCGACCTCGTCGACATGTACCTGACCTGGGGCGAGCCGCCGGCGCAGGTTGCCGCAAAGATCGCATCGGCGCGCGAGAAGGCGGCGCGGCGCGGCCGCAAGCTGCGTTTCGGCATCAGGCTGCATTTCATCGTGCGCGAAACCGAGGACGAGGCCTGGCGCGCCGCCGAGCGGCTGATCAGCCATGTCACCGACGCGCAGATCGAAAATGCCCAGGCCCGTTTCCTCAAGGAGATGGATTCGGTCGGGCAGCGGCGCATGGCCGAACTGCATGGCGGCCGGCGCGACAGGCTCGTCGTCTCGCCAAACCTTTGGGCCGGCGTCGGGCTGGTGCGCGGCGGCGCCGGCACGGCGCTGGTCGGCACACCCGAGCAGATCGTCGAACGCATCCGCGAATACCAGGCAATCGGCATCGACACCATCATCGGCTCGGGCTACCCGCATCTCGAGGAGGCCTACCGCGTGGCCGAATTGCTATTCCCGCGTCTTGGCCTCGGCACGCAGCGGCAGCGGGCGCACAAGGATATCGCCAACGAGTTCTCCGTCGGATTCCACGGCGCCGGCCGCCTGCAGGCGGCGTCATGAGCCTGGCCGCCCGCGTCGCCCGCAACGGCGCGGCCGGCTGGCTGCTGCCGGCGGCAATCATCGCCGGCTGGGAAGCCGCCTCGCGCGCGGGCTTGATCCCGGCCAATGTGCTGCCGGCGCCGAGCGCGGTGGCCGAGGCCTTCTGGCGGCTGACATTGTCGGGCGAGCTGATCCGCAACATCGGCGTCTCCACCCTGCGCGCGCTGTCCGGCTTCGCCATCGGCGGCGCGATCGGGTTCGCGCTCGGCCTCGCCAACGGATTGTCGGCGCTGAGCCGGGGCCTGACCGACACGACGCTGCAGATGATCCGCAACATCCCGCATCTGGCGCTGATCCCGCTGGTCATATTGTGGTTCGGCATCGACGAGGAGGCGAAGCTGTTCCTGGTGGCGCTCGGCGTCTTCTTCCCGATCTACGTCAACACGCTGCTCGGCATCCAGAGCGTCGATCCGCAGTTGGTCGAGATGGGCCGCGTCTACGGCCTCGACCGGCGCGCGCTGTTCTTCCGGGTGATCCTGCCCGGCGCGCTGCCGTCGATCTTCGTCGGCCTGCGCTACGCGCTGGGCATCATGTGGCTGACGCTGATCGTCGCCGAGACGATCTCGGCGAGTTCCGGCCTCGGCTACATGGCCATGCAGGCGCGCGAGTTCCTGCTGATCGACGTCGTGGTGCTGTCGATCCTGATCTACGCGCTGCTCGGCAAGCTCGCCGACAGCCTGGCCCGCCTGCTCGAGCGCCTGTCGCTCGGCTGGCATCCCGCCTTCCAGAAAGGGTGAGAACAAGATGCCGGCCGCCACCTTAACCGCCGCACGTTCCCTCGTCTCCACGCCGGCGCAAGCCCGCACGATCGGCTCGGTCGAAGGCCGGCGGGCCTTCGCGTTCAAGGAGGTGGGAAAACGCTTCGGCGACAAGACCGTGCTGGACGGCATCAGCCTCGACGTGCGGGCCGGACAATTCGTGGCCATCATCGGCAAGAGCGGCTGCGGCAAGAGCACGCTGCTTCGGCTGCTGGCCGGGCTCGACCGCCCGAGCAGCGGCTCGCTGACCTTCTCAGGCGAGGAAGGCCACAACCGCACGCGCTTCATGTTCCAGGAACCGCGCCTGCTGCCGTGGATGAGCGTGGTGAAAAATGTCGAGATCGGGCTGACCGGCATTGCCGGCGGCATCGAGGCCAGGCAGCGGGCGCTTGCCATGCTTGACGAGGTCGGGCTGGCCGATCGCGCCGACGAGTGGCCTTCGGTGCTGTCGGGCGGTCAGAAGCAGCGCGTGGCGCTTGCCCGCGCCCTGGTCGGCCAGCCGCAGATCCTGGCGCTCGACGAGCCGCTTGGCGCGCTCGACGCATTGACCCGCATCGAGATGCAGCAGCTCCTGGAACGGATATGGCTCGACCAGAAGTTCACCGCCGTGCTGGTGACGCACGATGTCGGCGAGGCTGTGGCTCTGGCCGACCGCGTCGTGGTGATCGGCGCCGGCAGGATCGCCCTGGATCTCGACGTGCCGGTGGCGCGGCCCCGCCGGCACGGCTCGGCGGAGCTCGCCCGTATCGAAGGGACCATCCTGGACCATCTGTTCGGCCGGGCTTGATCGTACGGCACGCACGCCACTGCTTGCCATCAATGCCGGTCAGACGCGGGTGCGGCTTGCCCAGCGCAGCCCGACCACGCCGACCAGCATGGTGACGAGCCCGATATAGAGCCATTGCGTCTGGCCGGTCATGAAGCTGCCCTTGACGAAGCCGAGGCCTTGCAGCGACCACAACGCACCCAGCCCCAGCACAATCAGCGCCAGCACAAACCTGATCAATCGCATCGGCTTGACCCTCTCCGGAAGTCGATCCTGAACGGCAATGGGGACGCAACAAAAGATGCGGAGGAATCGAAACAGTTCGGCTCCTCCGTACTTCAAATCTTGAGGGCCGATGTTGCCCGGAATGTCCCCGGAGCCGACCCGATATTCATTGAGAATACGCCTTCCTGGCGCCGGAAATATCATGACAAACTGTTTCGCGGCGACTCCAAACGTGTGCCGTCGCCATGGAACCGCCAGATCAATGCCGCATTTCGTGCCTCATTCGGCACATATCGGCGGGGCCTACCTTTAACGGAGCCACCCCCAAAGCATGAAGAAATCCAACCAGACCGCGCTTGTCGCGGCAACGATCGCGGCTGGCCTGATGGCCGGCGCCTCGTCCGCTTCCTCCGCCGCCGCCCAGTGCGGCCGCGCTTCCTGGTATGCGCTGCATTCCAGAACCGCCTCAGGGGAACGCATGAACCCCTCGGCACTGACTGCCGCCCATCGCACCTTGCCCTTCGGCACCAAGCTCCGGGTCACCAACAAGAACAACGGCCGCAGCGTCGTCGTGCGCATCAACGATCGCGGCCCGTTCGTGAAGGGACGCATGCTCGATCTGTCGCGCGGCGCAGCCGGCGAGCTCGGCTTCATCGGCTCTGGCCATACCGCCGTCTGCATGGCGCGCGTCTGATACACTGCACAGGGATTTGACCGATCGGCTCTGTTTGCATTGGCAGGCGGCATGCCTTGGAGATCGGCCGAAACGCCTATCGCGATCGTCGTTCTAGGGCGGAGCAGGAGCGAAGCTCCGTCGCGAAGACCCTAGAATCCATGCCGCTACCTTCGCCAGGAGTGCAACGGAGCAAAATTCCGCACCGTGGCGGCGCTTCCAAGTCACGGCATGGATTCTATGGTCTGCGCCGCGTCGCTTCGCTCCTTGCTCCGCCATAGAATGACGAGGTTGGGCGGCCGTCGCACCACGATCCGATGCGAGCCCTCAAGGGTTCCGGATCATGGTCCGTGGCCGGACGACGGGGCCGGACACATATCTTTCACATTTCCGCAGTGCACATTGAGCCGGCTCGTCCGCGCAAGGCTGATTTTCAACAGGTTGAACGAAAGATGCATTCGTCAGACAAAATGACGTATTGCATCGCAACAATATCTTGTTAACCTCCGCGCGAGACATTCAAGGCTCGGCGCTGTCCGTCGTCCCTTTGGTCGTCGGACGGCAGCGGGGTTCTCGATGTTCTACCAGCTCTACGAAATGAACCATGCGGCGCTGCAGCCTGCCCGCCTCTATGTCGACGCGGTGCGGCTGTTCTACTCCAACCCGCTCAATCCGATTTCCCACACCCCCTTCGGCCGCTCGGTCGCGGCGACCGCGGAGCTCTTCGAGCGGACCACGCGCCGCTACGGCAAGCCGCTATTCGGCCTGGACAAGGCCGTCGTCGACTGGAAAAGCGTCGACGTCACGGAAAGGACGGTCTGGTCGAAGCCGTTCTGCAACCTCGTCCGTTTCGAGCGTGCGCTGCCCGCCGGCCGCAAGCCCGACCCCAAGCTGCTCATCGTGGCGCCGATGTCGGGCCATTACGCGACGCTGCTGCGCGGCACGGTCGAGGCGATGCTGCCCCATGCCGACGTGCACATCACCGACTGGGTCGATGCCCGCATGGTGCCTGTGGCGCAAGGCAGCTTCGATCTGGACGACTATATCGACTATGTCATCGACATGTTCCATGCGCTCGGTCCCGACACCCATGTGATGGCCGTGTGCCAGCCTTCGGTGCCGGTGCTGGCGGCGGTGGCGCTGATGGAAAAGCGCGGCGATCCCTTCGTGCCCTCCACCATGACGCTGATGGGTGGCCCGATCGACACGCGCCGCAATCCGACCGCGGTCAATCTTCTGGCCAAGGAAAAGGGCATCGACTGGTTCCGCGACAATGTCATCATGCAGGCGCCCTGGCCAGTGCCGGGCTTCGGCCGCGTGGTCTATCCCGGCTTCCTGCAGCTTTCGGGTTTCATGAGCATGAATCTCGACCGCCACATCATCGCCCACAAGGACTTCTTCATGCACCTTGTGAAGAACGACGGCGACAATGCCGAGAAGCACCGCGACTTCTATGACGAGTACCTGGCGGTGATGGACCTGACGGCGGAGTTCTACCTGCAGACGGTCGACACCGTGTTCGTGCGCCACGCCCTGCCGAAGGGCGAGATGAAGCATCGCGGCGAGCCGGTCGATCCGAAGGCGATCCGCAATGTCGCGCTGCTGACCATCGAAGGCGAGAACGACGATATTTCCGGCCTCGGCCAGACCCAGGCCGCGCACGATTTGTGCGTCAACATCCCGGCCGACAGACAGGCGCATTACATGCAACCGGCCGTCGGCCATTACGGCGTCTTCAACGGCTCGCGCTTCCGCTCCGAAATCGTGCCGCGCATCGCCGACTTCATTTCCAGCTATGGCCGCCAGCACCGCGTGGCGACGAAGCCGAAGCTGGTCCGTTCCGCCAAGAGCTGAACGTCGTAAAACCGCTTCGGAGCGGACTGCCGCCATCCGGCGGCCGGCGGTGTTGCGCCCATGCCTCTGTTGCGAAAGTGCCGCTATGGGATCGTCCAGGTAACCATGCCGTCAAACTGGCCGTCGTCTCTAATTGACACGGACTGTAAATCGCCTTTAACGTTTCGTTAATAAAGAACAGGGCGGCGGGGACAATGACTTCCTCAGCGATGGCGCGGATTCTGCGTTTGTGTTCGGTCGCAGGGCTGGCGATTTCGGCTCACTGGGCGGCGCCCGCCTGGGCGGCGGGCGCGATGGCCACGAGCGGCCTGACCTCGCAGCCGATCGGCCATTACGATTTCTGCAAAGCGCGCCCGAACGAATGCAACATCCACCCTGCCGATCTCGAGCCTGCAAAGATGACGGACAGCCTGTGGCGCAGGCTGGTCAGCGTGAGCGCCAAGGTGAATGCCGCCGTCAAGCCGTTGAGCGATCTCGATCACTACGGCAAGGACGAGGTCTGGGCCTATCCGGACGATGGCTATGGCGACTGCGAGGACTATGTGCTGGAAAAGCGTCGCCAGCTCTATCGCATGGGCATGTCGCTGGCCGACCTCTTGATCACCGTCGTGCGCAAGCCGGACGGCGAAGGCCATTCGGTGCTGACGGTGCGCACCGACAGGGGCGATTACGTGCTCGACAACCTGACCGACAAGGTCAAGGCCTGGGACGCGACCGGCTATCGTTTCCTCAAGCGGCAGGCAATCGACAACACCGGCCGCTGGGTCTCGATCCGCGACGGCCAGCCGGTGCTTGTCGGCTCGGTGCAGTAGAAACCGGGCGCCTGCTTTTCTTCGCGAGGCGCTCTACCTCCCTGCGCGGTGGGTGAACCGCGCGGCGCATGCCGGGCCGGTTTCGACGCTGGGCGAAAAGCTCCCCGTGGCTGAAGGTGGAGGTGTGTTGAGCTTCTGGCGCCAACCTTGGAGATTGGCCGAATCCCTACGTGACGTCGTCATACTCGGGCTTGACCCGAGTATCCATGCCGTGACGCTTACCGTGGGGTGCAACGGTGCAGAATTCTGTAACCGTTGCAAAGCGTTGGCGTAACGGCATGGATTCTAGGGTCTGCGCGCGTCGCTTCGCTCCTTGCTCCGCCCTAGAATGACGACCGAGCTGTCGTAGCCGCACATTGCAAAGGCCGATGACAACAAAAAACCCGTAACCACCTCCGAAAATTTTCAGGCGACTCCATGAACCGTTTCCGTTCGGCCGGCGACACACAGCCGTAGACGACAAACCCAACCGTGGAGAATTTCAATGACTGCCTTTTTGCGAAACACCTTGCTTGCCGCCATTGCCGTGTCGGCCCTGACCGGTTCGGCCCTGGCCGACGACACCGTCAAAAGCTGCGCCAAGACCAATCTCAACGACCTCTGGAGCGGCCGCTGCTGCGGCGTCAGCAGCGTCAATTGCCTGGGCGGCGGAAACGGCGGCCGCGACCATCACGGCAACAATGGCGGCCGCGGCAGCACCAACGGCAAGTACTGATCTCAAAGTGAGATCGAGAAGGCTGCCTGCGGCGTGGTAGGCAAGAGCCTCGGCCCTCGCGGCTTCGCCATTCTAGGGCGAAGCGAGGAGCGCAGCGACGCAGTGCAGACCCTAGAATCCATTCCGTTACCTTTAGGCGTCGCCGCGGTGCAGAACGAACTCTGTTCTGCACCGCCTTTGCCCTTCGCGCGAGATCACGGAATGGATCCTCGGGTCTGCGCGTCCGCTTCGCGCCCGCTCCGCCCGTGGATGACGAAGCTCGGGCGCTTCGGCTAACCCACCCGTTGTCATAAGGGCAACTATCCCCTCAGCGCAGCCCGGACCGACGCGGTGATTTTCCGCAATTCCGTCTCATCGAGCCTCTCGATGCTTTCAGCCAAAAGATTGGCCAGCTCGGTGGCCGCCGGCGACAGGCCAGACGTGTCGATCCTGACTCTGGGGTGCGAGCTTTCGGCGAGACGGACAAGATCCTCGGCATCGTCCCAGATGATGTTGAAATAGCCGATGATCTTCTGGATCAGCGTCCAGGTCGGGGCGCCGCGGCGGCCGTGCTCGAGCGCCGACAGATAGGCGGCGCTAACGCCGATGGCCTCGGCCATCGCCTTCTGGCTGACGCCGCGCTCGGCGCGCAGCGCCCTGAGCTTTTCGCCGAACGGGGTCATGCCGGCCGGCTCATGAGCGTATCCGACGCAGCCGCACATAGAGCGCGCCCGAGCCGCCATGGTTGCGGGCCGCGTGATCGTGGCTGGACACAAGATGGCGGAAAGCCGGTGTCGACAGCCAGGCCGGCACGGCGCGGCGCAGGATGCCGTCGCCGCCGGAGGACGAGCCCTTGCCGGTGATGATCAGCACGTAACGGATGCCGCCGGCATGCGCCCGGTTGAGGAAGGTGAGCAGCAGCGAATAGGCCTCGTCCTGCGTCATGCCGTGCAGGTCGACACGGCCTTCGATCGGCAGCCGGCCTTTTTTCAGTTTTTGCAATGTCTGGTCGTCAAGCGCATGCGAGACATGCGGCGTCTTCGGCTTTGCCGCCACGGCCGCAACGCCATTGGCGGCAGGGCGCGGCGGCTCGGGCTTGGGCTCGACGATGTCGGGGGTCTCGACGGCGGCCTTGCCTTTCAGCGGCCGGGCCGAACGCGCCACCAGGTTCCACAGGATGCGGTCGTCATCGCTGAGATGATCGTCGCGGCGGCTCACCGGCGCGCTCCGCCGAACAGGCCGCGGGGGACCAGGGCATAAAAATCCGCCGCGTTGCGGACCACGCCGGCGATCTCGCCGGCGGCGTCGCCCGAGCCGGCGAAGAGATCGCCGCGCGCGGGCCCGGTGATGGCCGAGCCGGTGTCCTGCGCGATCATCAGCCGCCGGAACGGTTTTTGGTCGAAGGCGGTGAGCGTCGGCGCGTCGATATAGAAGGGCGTGCCGAATGTATGCAGCAGGCGGTCGACCGCGACGGAGCGTCCCGGCGTCAGCGGCACCTTGGCGGCGGCGATCGGACCGAGCCTGACATCGTCGACCGCGGCCTCGCGGAAGAAGATGTAGGAGCGGTTTTGCAACAGGATCTCGTCGACGCGGTCGGGATGCGCCTTGAACCAGGCACGGATCGACTGCATCGTCACCTTTTCGAGCGGTATCTCGCCGAGCTCGCTCAAGGTCTTGCCCGGGCCGGTGAAGCGTTGGCCGGACTTGGCGGCGTAAGTGACGCGGGCGAGCCTGCCATCGGTCATCTTCAGCCGCGCCGCACCCTGCACGTGGATGAAGAAGGCATCGACCTTTTCGGCGAGCCAGGCGATTTCCAGGTTCCGGCCGGCAAGCGCGCCGCGCTCGATTTCGCCGCGGTCGAAATATTCGACGGGACCACCATCCGTCCGGCGGGCGAAGGCCAGATAGGGGTCCATTCCGGTGGGGCGGTTGCCGTCGTCGATGTCGATCAGGTCGGCGGGGCGGGACAGCAGCGGCACGGTGAACCGCTCCGTCCTGACCGGCGAGGCCTCGACCTCCGGCTCGTAAAAACCGGTAACGAGACCGGCGCTGCCACCTTCACCTTTCACCAGCATCGGAACGAAATGCCGTTCGAAGAAGGAGCGCGCTTCCAACCGATTCGGCTCCGAAATGGCACGCGCCTCGGCATAGGCCTCGGCAAAAGCGTTGAAATCGACGCCGAGCGATCCTGTGCGGTAAGGCTTTATCGGGGCGTGAAAGGCCGAGCGGCGGAACGCCGCAAAAGCCGCGCGGTGGTCATCCCCGGCCCATCCGGGCAGGTCACTGAACGACTTTTGGCTGAATGTGGGAGAGAGCGGCACGACCGAGCCCCGCCGCTTAGAGCCGGATGATTTCAGGTCGAACCGACCTGAAATCTGAATCCGCCTCTAATTCAAAGAGATGGAGCATGATGTGATCCGAAAACCGCCCCACACTTTTCGGCATCATGCTCTAGATCAATCTTCTTCTTCGGTGGCGACGAGCTTCCAGTTCGGGTCGCGCGAGCGGGTGTCGCGGGCGAAGGTCCAGACATCCTTGACCTCGGCCACCGTCTCCGGGTCGCCGTCGATGACGGCGCCGGCCTTGTCGCGGGTCGCCGAGATCAGCTCGGAGACGACGCGCAGCGTGATGTGCGCTTCCGAGCCCTTCATTTCGGCGGCGACGATGTCGGCCTTGTCGATGCCGACGAAGGACGACTGGATCTTCTCCGATTTGGCCTCGCGTTCGCCGATCGCGGCGACGAAACCGTCATAGACTTCGCGCGACAACAGGTTCTTCAGCGTCTTACGGTCGCCGTCGGCATAGGCCATGACGATCATCTCATAGGCCATCTTGGCGCCGTCGACGAAGCCCTTCGGCTCGAAGGATGCGTCATTGTCCTTGATGGTGCGCAGGCCCTTGTTGAGATCGGTGTCGGGCTTGGCGAAGGCGTCGATGTCGGCATAGGTCTCGGGCGCGGTTTCGCCCGGCGCCCGCTTGCGCGGCAGCGACACGACATTTTCAGGCTTCTGCGCCGCATCGGCCTCGCGGGTACGGCTCGCCGAATAGGGATCGAAGGGCGGACGCTCGTTTCCGGTGCGACGACCAAGCACGTTGCGCAGCTGGAAAAAGATCACAACCGCCGCAATCAGGAAGAAAATCGTGCCGAAGTCGAAGAAACCCATATTTTCCGCCAACCCGATCCTGTCCTTGCCGGACCAGCATAGCCCCTCGGGGGACCGCGGTCGCATAGCGTTCAACACTCAAAGCATATAGAACGGCAGGCGCAATCATTCAAATCAAAGGCAGCCATACCTATCTAAGGGCGCCAAGGCCAGCGGCGATTGCCGCGAGCGCCGCAAAAGAAGAAAGCGATCGGTCAAAGACTTGCGCATTTCGTTCATCCCGTTGTTCCTGCTCCTGCTGCCGCTGCTGGAGATCGCCGGCTTCGTCGTCGTCGGCCGCGAAATCGGCGCTTTGGCGACGGTCGGGCTGGTGATCCTGTCCAGCGTCGCGGGCAGCCTGCTGCTCCGGCATCAGGGTTTTGGCGTCATGACGCGGGTGCGCACGGAAATGGATGCCGGGCGCGACCCCAGCCGACAGCTCGCGCATGGCGCCATGATCGTGCTCGCGGCGATCCTTTTGATCATCCCGGGCTTCATCACCGACATCTTCGCCATTCTTCTGTTGCTGCCGCCGGTGCGCGACCTCGCCTGGCGCCTGCTCAAGAATCGCATCGTCATGGCGACAAGCTTCTCGAGCGGCTTTTCGGCCCGCCGGCGCGACAACGTCATCGACCTCGACGACACAGACTATTCGCGCGACGACTATCCGAACCGGCCGGACCACAATTCACCCTGGCGGCGGCTGAAGAACGACTAATCGCAGCCCACTGTCCCGCACAGGCGGCAAAACTTGTTTTGTCCGGCCGACCATGGTAGCGAACCCGCGATTTCAATCCGGTCAGCAATGCTGCCCAGGCAAAAGGACTTTAAGGCTCATGGCCAGCAACGACGACGCGGCGACCGGCGCCGCCAACGGCAACGGCACCCAGAACCAGCCCTCGCTCAATGTGCTTGCCCAGTATGTGAAGGACCTGTCCTTCGAGAGCCCCGGCGCGCCGAATTCGCTGCGCGGCCGCGACAAGGCGCCGGGCATCGCCATCAACGTCAACGTCAACGCCAATCCGCTCTCGGACAAGCAGTTCGACGTCAATCTGACGCTGAACGCCAAAGCCTCCTTCGACCAGGAAGTGCTGTTCAATGTCGAGCTGGTCTATGGCGGCGTCTTCGCCATCTCGGGCTTCCCGCAGGAGCACATGCTGCCGCTGCTCTTCATCGAATGCCCGCGGCTCCTGTTCCCCTTCGCCCGCCAGATCATCGCCGACGCCACCCGCAATGGCGGCTTCCCGCCGCTGATGCTCGACCCGATCGATTTCGCGCAGATGTTCCAGCAGCGCATCGCCGAGGACCAGGCGGCGGCTGGCAAGGTCCAGGTGAGCTGAGAGGGCGCACCGCTACGCATCGAGAGCCCGGCTTCGTGCCGGGCTTTTTGTTGGCGACGTCTGAGATTAGCGAAGGCCTCCGTGCCGTCGTCATTCTAGGGCGGAGCAAGGAGCGAAGCGACGCGCGCAGACCCTGGAATCCATGCCGTGACGCTAAGGCGTTGCAACGGTTACAGAATTCTGTACCGCTGCGCTCTATGGCAGAGGTCGCGGCATGGATACTCGGGTCAAGCCCGAGTATGACGACGTCACGAGGGGTTCTGCCATTCTCCAACGTCGGCGCTTCAGCACCCCGCTCAGCCCGCGGTCGCCACCTTCAGCCACAGCGCCTTTTCGCCGAGCGTCGTAACCAGCCCGGCATGCGCCGCGCGGTCCGTTTCGCTCAACCGTGGCGGCAGGGCGATCGGCCTTGCGCCGATCGAGATGTCGATATCGGCCACCTCGCCGTTGCCGTTCATTTGCACCGCCACGGCCTCCAGCACCAGCGCCGCCTGCTTGCCGCCGATGAGCTCGATATAGACCTCGGCCAGCAGTTCGGAGTCGAGCAGCGCGCCGTGCTTGGTGCGGCGGGTGTTGTCGATGCCGTAGCGCCGGCAGAGCGCGTCCAGCGAATTCGGCCCCATCGGATGCTTGCGGCGCGCCAGCGCCAGCGTGTCGACCACGCGGCCGGGATCGATGGCGGCCTGCTCGAGCCGGCTGAATTCGAGGTTGAGGAAGCCGATATCGAAAGTGGCGTTGTGGGCGATCAGCTTGGCGCCGTCGGTGAAGTCCAGCCATTCCTGGGCGATTTCGGCGAAGGTCGGCTTGCCGACAAGGTCGGCGGCGCTGATGCCGTGCACGGCCTGCGCCTCGGCGTGGATGGCGCGCCCCTGCGGATTGATGAATTTGTGGAAGGTGCGGCCGGTCGGGAAGCGGTTGACCAGTTCGACGCCGCCGAGCTCGATGATGCGGTCGTCGCGCAAATCAAGGCCGGTGGTTTCCGTATCGAAGATGATCTCACGCATTCGAATCAGCAGGTCTTGGCGAATCAGTTGTTTTTGGCACGGGTAGCATCGTGCTTCGGCGAAAAATGGCAATGCCGGCTGCTGACAGCAAGAGTCAGGAGGACGGTGTGTCCGCCTTATCCCCAGAGCATGATGCCGAAAAGTGTGAAGCGGTTTTCGGACAACATCATGCTTCCTCAACACAGTGATTTTGAAAGATTGCAGACTTGTCGGGTTAGGCCATCAACGTCGGTTTGGGGTAGTCAGCGCAAACGCTGGCGATGAGCTGAAGGCTCTGAACCTCGTCATTCCAGGGCGGAGCAAGGAGCGAAGCGACGCGCGCAGACCCTGGAATCCATGCCGTGACCTGGACCGAAGTGTGCAACGGCACAGAATTCTGGACCGCCGCGGCGCTTCCAAGTCACGGCATGGATCCTCGGGTCTACGCGTGTCGCTTCGCTCCTTGCTCCGCCCGTGGATGACGACCGCGATAGGCGTCTCGGCCAATCGCCAAGCCATGGTATCTACCAACGCACACGAACCAACCGGTCAGAACTTCTGTGTTAGCGTACTAACAACTCGCCAATGACGGCCTCGACCGACTTCCGCGCCGCCTCGAAGCCATTTCCGGTGTCGATGATGAAATCGGCCTGGCGGCGCTTTTCAGCGTCGGGTACCTGCTTGGCGAGGATCGACAAAAACTTCTCCTCACTCATGCCCGGCCTGGCGAGCACGCGCTCCCGCTGGATGTCGGGCGACGCGGTGACGACCACGACCTTGTCGACGCGGCTGCGCCCTCCCGTTTCGAACAGCAGCGGGATGTCGAGCACGGCGAGCCGCGCGCCGGCGGCGCGGTGCTTGGCCAGGAACGCATCGGCATCGGCGCGTACCAACGGGTGAATGATGGCCTCGAGCTTTCTCAGCGCTGCGGGATCGCCGAGCACTTTTCCGGCGAGCTTGACGCGATCGACCACGCCCGCCTGCGCCGTGCCCGGAAAAGCCGCCTCGACCAGGGGGGCTGCCTTGCCCGAATAAAGCCGATGCACGGTCTCGTCGGAATCATGCACCGGCACGCCGGCCTCGGCGAACATCTTGGCCGTCGTCGACTTGCCCATGCCGATCGATCCGGTGAGGCCGAGCACGATCATCAATGGCCCTCGATGTCGGCGACGATCATGCTTCGCAGCTCGGGCGTGACGTCGGGCTTCCTGCCGAACCAGCGCTCGAAGCCAGGCACAGCCTGATGCAGCAGCATGCCGAGCCCGTCGACGGTTTTCAGGCCCCGCGCCCTGGCGGCGGCGAGCAAAGGCGTCTCCAGCGGCACATAGACAATGTCGGTGACGATGGCGTGGTCCGGCAACGCGCCCGGATCGGCGGCCAAGGTCTCGTTGCCATGCATGCCGAGCGAGGTGGTGTTGATGAGCAGGCCGGCATCGCCGAGCAGCTCACCGAGCGCATCGGCGCCATGCACCGAGGCGCCAAAATGGCGCCCGAGTTCCTCCGCGCGGGCCAGCGTCCGGTTGACGATGCGGATGTCCCTCACCGCGCGCTCCTTCAGCGCATGGATGACCGCGCGGGAAGCGCCGCCGGCGCCGAGCACCACGGCCGGACCGTTGGCCGCCCAGCCCGGCGCATACTGGTCGAGGTTGGCGGCAAAGCCGTAACCGTCGGTGTTGCCGCCCCACAGGACGCCTTCCTCGAACCACAATGTGTTGACCGCGCCGATCGCGTCGGCCGCGTGATCGCGGCGGGCGACGCCGGCGAAGGCCGCCTCCTTGTGCGGGATGGTGACATTGCCGCCGCGAAAACCATTGTCGCCAAGCGCTTTCAGGAAGGACGCGAAATCATCCGGCGCGACGTCGATCGCTTCATAGCTGCCGTCGATGCCGTATTGCGCCAACCAGTAGCCGTGGATCTTCGGCGAGCGCGAATGGGCGATCGGATGTCCGGTAACGAAGGCCTTTTTCTCAGCCATCGATGGCCCCCAGTTCGCGCAGCTCCTTAAGCACCGCCAGGAGCGGCAGGCCGACGATGGTGAAGTAGTCGCCCTCGATCTTCTCGAACAGCTGGATACCTTCGCCCTCGATCTGGTAGGCGCCGACGCTGGTCAGCGCCTTGGCGCCGACCAGCGCCAGATGCCGGCCGATGAAAGCGGGATCGAGCTTGCGCATGGTGAGGCTCACGACGCCGACATGGCGCCACAGCACCGCGCTGTCGCGGCAAAGCACGGCGGCGCTGTTCAGCTGATGCGTCTTGCCCGAAAGCGCGAGCAGATGGCGACGCGCGCCTTCCATGTCGGCGGGCTTATGGAAGATCTCGTCGCCCAACGACAGCGTCTGGTCGCAGCCGAGCACCAGCGCGCCCGGCCTGCGCTCGCTGACCTCGGTCGCCTTGGCCTCCGCCAGGATCGACGCGACGTCCTCCGGCGAGACGCCGCTGTCCTTCAGCGGAGCCTCGAGCGCGCGCTCATCGACATCGGCCGGCACCGCCTCGATGTCGAGGCCGGCATTGACGAGCATCGCCTTGCGGTAGGGACTGCCCGAAGCGAGGATGATTTTTTCAGCCATGATGGTTCACCCAACGGTTGCGATCCGTCCAGCACCCCTCATCCGTCTCGGCGCTATCGCGCCGATCCACCTTCTCCCACAAGGGGAGAAGGAAAGTCCTGCGCTGACGCCGCTACAAATCGCCACCTGGTGGTATTTGCGGGACGCCGGCGCCGCGTTCTTCCTTCTCCCCTTGTGGGAGAAGGTGGCCGAGCGAAGCTCGGTCGGATGAGGGGTGCTGGACGGAGTGCCCACTTATATCGCTTGCCCTACCGTGTCTTTCCCCGCAGGGCAACGATCGCGGCCGCCGTTTCCTCGATGGAGCGGCGGCTGACGTCGATCATCGGCCAGCCATGTCTCGTGCAGAGTTGGCGCGCATAGGCGAGCTCCTCGTTGATCGCGGCACGATCGACATAGTCGGTCGACACATAGGGGGCGGTGTTGCCGAGGATGCGGTTTTGCCTCACATGAGAGATGCGCTCGGCCGTGGCGATCAGGCCGACGACCAAGGGCGTCTTGGCGGCGATCAGGCTTTCGGGCAGCGGCACGCCGAGCACGATCGGGATGTTGGCGGTCTTGATGCCGCGATTGGCGAGATAGATTGAGGTCGGCGTCTTCGAGGTGCGCGAAATGCCGATCAGCACGATGTCGGCATCGTCCATATTGGCCGGCAGTTGGCCGTCATCATGCTCCATGGTGAAGTTCAACGCATCGATGCGGCGGAAATATTCGGCGTCGAGCACGTGCTGGGCGCCGACGCGGCGGCCGGCGGGCGTGCCGAGATAGGACTGGAAGACGGTAAGCACCGGTTCCAGCACCGAGACGCAAGGCAGGCCCATCGCCGCGCAGCGCTCGTCGATCGAGCGCGCCAGCTTCTGGTCGACCACCGTATAGAGAATGATGCCGGGCTCCTCCTCGATGTCCTCGAAGACCTTGGCGATCTGCTTTTCCGTGCGGATCAGCGGATAGATGTGCTCGATGGCACGGGCATCCTTGTACTGGGCGGATGCAGCGCGGCCGGCCGCCAGCAGCGTCTCGCCGGTGGCGTCGGAGATCAGATGCAGATGGAAGAAGCTCTGAGGTTTGTTCACAGGGGATGGGTCCAGGCTGTGGGCAATTGTGGACAAGGCTGGGTGAGCAGGCCTTGGGTCGGGAGGCGACTGTATCAGATGGCCGCTTGTCCACAATTCGACCCGCTGTAGGCTTTGTCGCGGCGCTGGGGACAAAACTGGGGATCAACTTTTCCTGGCCGGTTTCATCCACAGCACGGAGTTTGGAACGAAAAGCTCAAGCTTTTGACTCCAAAGCTAGAATCCGCTTCGTCCCCAGATCCCTCCAAATTGCGAAAGCGAGTACGCGACAATATGCTGACTGGCCTTTTCGGCCCGCAGGCTGGACAGGTCGCAATCATCACAACCAACAGACTCTTAGAATCAGAAGACTCTTTTAAAATAGATATTTGATTTAGAGGGACTGGAGAGGGCAGCGCTGGATGGCTGGGAAACGGATCATGCTGGACGTCCTCAAGGGCGAAGCGGTTTCACCGCCGCCGCTCTGGATGATGCGCCAGGCGGGCCGCTATCTTCCGGAATATCGTGAGACAAGGAAGCGAGCGGGATCCTTCCTCGATCTCTGCTACGATCCGGACCTCGCGGTCGAGGTGACGCTGCAGCCGATCGAGCGCTTCGGCTTCGACGCCTCGATCCTGTTTTCCGATATCCTTGTCGTGCCCAATGCCTTGGGGCGGGATGTTCGCTTCGAAGAGGGCCGCGGACCGATCCTGAAGCCGATCTCGGCATCGGAGATTCCGGCGCTGAACGGCGACATGTTTCACGTGAATCTCCAACCGGTCTACGAGACCGTGCGCCGGCTGCGCGCCAAACTGCCCGACGAGACCACGCTGCTCGGCTTCTGCGGCGCGCCCTGGACGGTGGCGACTTATATGATTGCCGGGCACGGCACGCCCGACCAGGGCCCTGCCCGGCTTTTCGCCTATCGCGAGCCCGAGGCCTTCGGACAGCTTCTGAAGATTCTGGCCGACCATTCGGCTGCCTATCTCATCCGCCAGATCGAAGCCGGCGCCGATGCGGTGCAGATTTTCGATTCCTGGTCGGGCGTGCTGGACGAGCCGTCCTTCGAGGCCTTCTGCGTCGAGCCGGTGGCCGAGATCGTGCGGCAGGTGAAGGCGGTTCACCCCGGCGTGCCGGTGATCGGTTTTCCGAAGGGCGCCGGTGAGCGTTATCGCGACTATAGGGCAAAGACCGACATCACCGGCCTCGGCCTCGACTGGACCGTGCCGCTGTCGATGGCGAAGGAACTGCAGCGCGACGGAGCGGTGCAAGGCAATCTCGATCCGCTGCGCCTGGTTGCCGGCGGCAAGGCGCTGGCCGACGGCGTCGATGCGATCTTGAGGACTTTGGGTGGTGGGCCGCTGATCTTCAACCTCGGCCACGGCATCACGCCGGAAACGCCGGTGGCGCATGTCGAGGCGATGGTGAAAATGGTGAGGAGCCGGCGATGAGCAATGTGGGCAACGAGAATAGCACCGGCCAGGCGATGATGCGCATGGTGGTCGGCATTGTCGTGCTCGTCGTGCTGACGGCGCTGCTCTATTTCGTGGCGGGCGACGGCTTCTATCCCTGGGCCAAGGCGATCCATGTGATTGCCGTCATCGCCTGGATGGCCGGCATGCTCTATCTGCCGCGGCTCTTCGTCTATCACGTCGATGCCGTGAAAAGCTCGGTGCAATCCGAGACCTTCAAGGTGATGGAGCGCCGGCTGCTCAGGGGCATCATCAATCCGGCGATGATCGTGACCTGGGTGTTCGGCCTGTGGATGGCCTGGAAGATCTTCCATTTCGAAGGCGGCTGGCTGCACGCCAAGATCGCGCTGGTGCTCGTCTTGTCGGGCCTGCACGGCTATCTCGCCGCCGCGGTCAGGAAATTTGCCGAGGACAAGAATGAAAAACCGGCGCGGCACTGGCGGATCGTCAACGAGATCCCCACATTGCTGATGATCGCCATCGTCATCCTGGTCGTCGTGAAGCCGTTCTAGATCGTGAGCATGATCTTTTCCGAAAACCGGTTCCCACTTTTCGGGATCATGCTTTAGGCTTCCCCGTCAGGCTGGGACCCCGCAAAAGGCGGCTTGCTCTTTCAGGCGACCGACGATAAAAGACGGGTCTTCCTTCCCGTCATGCGCCGCCCCTTTACTCGCTTTCGGCCGCGCCCGGCATTTGTCGTATTCAGCCGATTTTCTCCCCAAAGCCTACCCAGAGTCTATCTAATGCAAGAAATGAAACTCGCAGAGTTCAAGAACAAGAAGCCGCCAGAGCTGATCGCTTATGCCGAGACGCTCGAGGTGGAGAACGCCAGCGTCATGCGCAAGCAGGAGCTGATGTTCGCGATCCTGAAGAAGCTCGCCGCCCAGGACATCGAAATCATCGGCGACGGTGTGGTCGAGGTGCTGCAGGACGGCTTCGGCTTCCTGCGCTCGGCCAACGCCAACTACCTGCCGGGTCCCGACGACATCTATATCTCGCCGTCGCAGATCAGGCGCTTTTCGCTCAAGACCGGCGATACGGTCGAAGGACCGATCCGCAGCCCGAAAGAGGGCGAGCGCTATTTTGCGCTGCTCAAGGTCAACACCATCAATTTCGACGATCCCGAAAAGATCCGTCACAAGATCCACTTCGACAATCTGACGCCGCTCTACCCGACCAAGCGGCTGAAGATGGAGATCGACAATTCGACCTCCAAGGACATCTCGCCGCGCGTGATCGATCTGGTCGCGCCGATCGGCAAGGGACAGCGCGCGCTGATCAACGCGCAGCCACGCACCGGCAAGACGGTGCTGATGCAGAACATTGCCCATTCGATCACCGCCAACCATCCGGAATGCTACCTGATCGTGCTCCTGATCGATGAGCGTCCGGAGGAAGTGACCGACATGCAGCGCTCGGTGAAGGGCGAGGTGATCTCCTCGACCTTCGACGAGCCGGCGGCGCGCCACGTGCAGGTCGCCGAAATGGTGATCGAGAAAGCCAAGCGCCTGGTCGAGCACGGCCGCGACGTCGTCATCCTGCTCGATTCGATCACGCGCCTCGGCCGCGCCTACAACACCGTGGTGCCGTCATCCGGCAAGGTGCTGACCGGCGGTGTCGACGCCAACGCGCTGCAGCGCCCGAAGCGTTTCTTCGGCGCCGCCCGCAACATCGAGGAAGGCGGTTCGCTGACCATCATCGCGACCGCGCTGATCGATACCGGCAGCCGCATGGACGAAGTCATCTTCGAAGAGTTCAAGGGCACCGGCAACTGCGAAATCCAGCTCGACCGCAAGGTGGCCGACAAGCGCATCTATCCGGCGATGGACATCCTCAAGTCGGGCACCCGCAAAGAAGACCTGCTGGTGCCGCGCGCGGACCTGCAGAAGATCTTCGTGCTGCGCCGCATCCTGGCGCCGATGGGCACGACTGACGCGATCGAGTTCCTCATCGACAAGCTCAAGCAGACCAAGACCAACGCGGATTTCTTCGAATCGATGAATACGTGATCGGGGCTACCCTCCCCGTTGTGGGAGGGCGCGGTTCGCGAAGCGCTCCCCTTCTCCCCTTGTGGGAGAAGGGGATCGGCGCGCAGCGCCGAGACGGATGAGGGGTGTTCCAGCGGAGTGAGACGCTGGCTTTCCCTGGAGCACCCCTCATCCGTCGCCTTCGGCGACACCTTCTCCCACAAGGGGAGAAGGAAAAAAAGGCGCTATCGCCGCAACAGCTTCTCCAACGCACCCGCATCCGTCACCACCGGCAGGCATACCTGCCCGCTGCAGAACCAGGCGCCTGGCTTGTCCGTCGGCGGCAGCACCCCGCCCGGCAGCAGTGGTCGATTCGCTTCCGTACCGATCGCCACCACGATATCGACCCGGCGCGGGTCCGGATTCCGATTCGTAACCGGAACGAGGCTTGAAGACTCAGGCTTGTCTATAATGACGAGCTTCAATGGCCCGAGCGCCAGCGCGCAGGCATTGACGATACCGGCCTGGCCATAGGCCTGTTGAGACGCGCGGCCCATGGCGTGTTCGGCGGTGGTCCAGGCCTTTTCCCAGAGATCGAGGTCGCCGGTGAGGGACGACAGCCGCACCAGCGCCTCGACGATCTGGCTGGTCGCCGAGGGAATTGCCTCATCGACATCGCCGCGGATGCGGATCGGAACGTCGCCGCTGTCCGACGCCGTCAGCCAGTAGCCGGTCTTGTCGCCGTCCTGGTGCCAGCGGTCGAGTTCGCCGATGAACTCCAGGGCGCGATCGGAATAGGCCGGATCGCCGGTCGCCTCGAACAGCGCGATCGCCGCGTTGGTCATGGCGGCGTAATCGCTCGACAGCGCCGGAAAGAGTTTCTTGGCGCCAAGCATGGAATGCGGCAAGCGGCCGCCCTGGCTCGCGCCAACAATATAGGCGAAGGCTCTTGCGGCGGCATCGATCCAGTCGCGCCTGCCAAGCGCGCGGCCCGCCTCGGCAAGTGCGGCGATCATCAGCCCGTTCCAGTCGGTGAGCGCCTTGCCGTCGCGGCCTGGCCTGACGCGTTGTTCGCGGACGGCCAGTAGCTTGGCCTTCAGCGGCACGAGCTGGCCATAGTCGGCGATGCCTTGGCTTTGCTGCGCCGCGCTCTGGCGAATGATCGGCTTGCCTTCCCAGCCATGCGGCGCGGCGAGCTCGAAATAGCGGAAGAAGGTCGGGGCATCGTCGCCGAGCGCGGTTTCGATCTCCTCGCGGCTCCAGGTGTAAAAAAGCCCCTCCTCGCCGTCGCTGTCGGCGTCGAGGCTGGCCGCGAAGGCGCCGTCTTCGACCAGCATCTCGCGCAGCAGCCAGCCGACGGTCTCTTCGATTCGCACCCGGAACAAGTCGTTGCCCGTGGCGGCATAGGCCCAGTTGCACAGGCGGATGAGCTGGGCGTTGTCGTAAAGCATTTTCTCGAAATGCGGAACCAGCCATTCGGCGTCGGTCGAATAGCGGCTGAGGCCGCCGCCGACATGATCGTAGATGCCGCCGGCGAGCATCTTTTCGAGGCTGAGGAGCACCGCGTCGCGATGTCTCGCCTGGCCGTCGCGCAGCCAGGACAGCCAAAGCGTGTGCATGAACGGCGCGTTGGGAAACTTTGGCGCGCCCTTCAAGCCGCCGAGATCGCGGTCGATCATGCCGTCGATCCGGCCGGCAAGATCGGCGAGCCCGTCGCGGTCGAGAACAGCCTTGCCCTTCGTGCCGGCCAGCCGCTGCTCGACATGGGCGGTCAGCCCGTCGGCGCTTTCGGCGAGGCTCTGCTGCTTTTCGCGCCAGGCCTTGTCGATCGCCTCAAGCACCTGGATGAAGCCAGGCCTCCCGTAACGCGCCTCGCGCGGGAAATAGGTCCCGCCCCAGAAAGGCTTGCCGTCGGGCGTCAGGAACATGGTCAATGGCCAGCCGCCCTGCTCGCCCATGGCGTGCAGCGCGGCCATATAGATCTGGTCGATGTCCGGCCGCTCCTCGCGATCGACCTTGATATTCACGTAGAGCCGGTTCATGACGGCCGCCACGGCGTCGTTCTCGAAGCTTTCATGCGCCATGACATGGCACCAATGGCAAGCGGCGTAGCCGATAGAGAGCAGGATCGGCCGCTGGAGCTCCTTCGCTTCGGCAAGGGCCGCGGGCGACCAGCCGCGCCAATGCACGGGATTGTCGCTGTGCTGCTGCAGATAGGGGCTGGCCTCTTCGGCAAGCAGGTTTCGCGCGGGCAGGGTCAAGATGGGCGGGCTCGGCTCTCGGGTTTGGCAAGTTAAAGGCTAGGGCGGTTCGGTAGGTCCGGCAAATGATTTCCAGGGATTCAATTGTTGCGCTGTCAAGCGGCCGGCTGCCCGCCGGCCTTGCCGTCATCCGTATTTCCGGCTCGAAGACTCGATTCGTGGTCGAAACGATTGCGGGTGCCGTTAAGGATCGGTTTACCACGTTGCGGAGGCTCAGGGCGGCCGACGGTTCGACGATCGACCATGGCCTTGTCCTGTTCTTTCCAGGGCCCGGCAGCTTCACCGGCGAGGATGTTGCCGAATTCCATGTTCACGGCAGCCGGGCCGTCGCGGCAAGGATGCTGGAGACAATCACCCGTTTTGAGGGCGTCAGGCATGCCGAGCCCGGCGAGTTCACGCGTCGTGCCTTTCTCAACGGCAAGCTCGACCTCGTGGAGACGGAGGCATTGGCCGATCTGGTCAATGCCGAGACGGAAGCGCAGCGCCGCTTTGCCTTGCGCAACGCGGAAGGCGCGCAGAGCAAGCTTTATTCAAGCTGGCGCCGCCGGCTGATCCATGCGCGCGCCATGATCGAGGCGGAGATCGACTTCGCCGACGAAGAGGATGTGCCAGGCTCCGTTTCGGATGCGGTCTGGTCGGACGTGGCGGTGATGATCGGCGAGATCGAGCGGCATGTCGAAGGGTTCAAGGCGGCGGAGATCATTCGCGACGGCTTTGAGGTCGTCATCCTCGGTGCACCGAATGCCGGCAAGTCCAGCCTGTTCAACGCGCTGGCGAAGCGCGAAGCGGCGATCGTCACCGACGAACCGGGCACGACGCGCGATCTGCTCGAGGTCGTCATGGACCTCAACGGGCTGAAGGTTCAGATCGTCGATACGGCCGGGTTGCGGGAGGCCGCGGGCAAGGTCGAGTCGATCGGTATCGAACGGGCCAGGGCCAAGGCCGGTGAGACGGACCTGATCCTGCTTTTGGAGGACATGGCCGACCCGGTTCCCGTCGGCGAGGTTTCGAGGGGGGCTCCGTTGCTCAGGGTCGGGACGAAGTCGGATATCGCCGGAGCCGGTGCTGGCGGATATGACCTGGTGATTTCTTCGAGGGATGGCACCGGGCTCGGCGCACTTCTCGACGAGATCGGCCAGCGCGCCGCCGCGGCAGCCGGCGATGCAAGTGAAGTCCTTCCGTCAAGGCTCCGCCACGTCGAGCTTCTCAAGGAGGCGTCGGGCTTCTTGCGAGCGGCGCTGGCCGGGCATAGCCAGGAATTGCGGGCCGAGGAGTTGCGGCTGGCCGCGGACCGGCTCGGCCGGATCATTGGCGCGGTCGACGTCGAGGATCTGCTTGACGTCATCTTTTCGCAGTTCTGCATCGGTAAATGATTCACGTGAAACACAGCTGTCCCTGCCCGGAGTGACTCACGTGAAACACCCACGGATGCGCGATTTATGTTTCACGTGAAACGAGCCGGGTCTTCGTCCTTGACAGAGAGATGTCGTGGGGACATGTGTCGGCATCTCTGAAAGCGGATTCTTGGAAAATGACCAATCACTATGACGTGGTGGTGGTGGGCGGCGGCCATGCCGGCTGCGAGGCGGCGAGCGCTGCCGCGCGGGCCGGCGCCAGGACCGCGCTGGTCACGCTGCGCTTCGATACGATCGGCGTCATGTCCTGCAATCCGGCGATCGGCGGTCTCGGCAAGGGACATCTCGTGCGCGAGATCGACGCCATGGACGGGCTGATGGGCCGCATCGCCGATGCCGCCGGCATCCAGTTCCGGCTGCTCAACCGCCGCAAGGGCCCGGCCGTGCGCGGTCCCCGCACCCAAGCCGATCGCAAGCTTTATCGCTTGGCCATGCAGGAAGCGATTCGGCAGCAGAACAATCTCGACGTGGTCGAGGGTGAGGTTCTCGATCTCGAGATCGAAGACGGCCGCGTGGGCGCGGTGCTGGTTTCCGGCGATCGGCGGCTGGCCTGCGGCGCGGTGGTGCTGACCACCGGCACCTTCCTGCGCGGTCTCATCCATATCGGCGAGAGGAAGATCGTCGCCGGCCGCATGAACGAGCAGGCAAGCATGGGGTTGTCGGCGACTATGAGCCGCGCGGGTTTCAAGCTCGGACGCCTGAAAACCGGAACCCCCCCTCGCCTCGACGGCCGGACCATCGACTGGGCCTCCCTGGAAAGCCAGGCGGCCGACGAGAATCCGGTGCCGTTCTCGCTGATGACGGACGCCATCGTCAATCCGCAGATCCATTGCGGCATCACCCGCACCATGCCGGCGACGCATGAGTTGATCCGGACCAATCTCGGCCGCTCGGCCATGTATTCGGGCTCGATCGAAGGTGTCGGGCCACGCTATTGCCCGTCGATCGAGGACAAGATCGTCAAGTTTGGCGATCGCGAGGGCCATCAGATCTTCCTCGAGCCGGAAGGCCTCGACGACGACACCGTCTATCCGAACGGCATCTCGACCTCGCTGCCGGAAGACGTGCAGCTCGACATTCTGAAGACCATTCCCGGGCTGGAAAAATCGACCATGCTGCAGCCCGGTTACGCCATCGAATATGACCATGTCGACCCGCGCGAATTGAAGACGACACTGGAGACGAAGCGCGTCGCCGGCCTGTTCCTGGCCGGGCAGATCAACGGCACCACCGGTTATGAAGAGGCCGGCGCGCAAGGCCTGCTCGCCGGCATCAACGCGGCGCGGAAGGCCTCAGCCGGTGAAGAAGTCGTGCTCAGCCGCACGGAAGCCTATATCGGTGTGATGGTCGACGACCTGACCAGTCGGGGCATCGCCGAGCCGTACCGGATGTTCACCTCGCGTGCCGAGTTCCGGCTGTCGCTACGCGCCGACAATGCCGATGAGCGGCTGACGCCGCTGGCCGACAAGCTCGGCATCGTGGCCTCACCGCGGATGCAGCGGTTCGGCGAGATCGCACTGAAACTCGATCAGGCCCGCGCGCTGGCAAAATCGGTGACGCTGACGCCGAACGAAGCGGGGCGGCATGGGCTGGAGATCAACAAGGACGGCGTGCGCCGCTCGGCTTACGAGCTGCTCGCGCACCCGGGCGTCGACATGGCTTGGCTGGCACGTGTCGAGCCGCGTTTTGCTGAGCTCGACGCCAAAACGGCGGAGCGGCTCGAAACGGAAGCGAAATATTCGGTTTACCTCGATCGCCAGCAAGCCGACGTCGCGCAGATCAGGCACGAGGAGTCGCGGCTCATCCCCGAGACCATCGACTTTTCGGATGTCCCGGGACTTTCGAACGAGTTGAAGCAGAAGATGAAGACGCGCCAGCCGCGTTCGATCGCCGATGCGCAGCGCATGGAAGGCATGACGCCCGCGGCGCTTGCGATCATCGTGGCGCATGTCCGCAATGCCGAGCTCGCCGCGCGAAGGGACGTGGCGTGAGCGCCTGGGAAGATCTGCAAAAGGCGGCGGGTCCGGTTTCACGTGAAACATTCGAGCGGCTGCAGGCCTTCGAACAGCTGTTCCTGAAATGGAATCGCAGCATCAATCTGGCGGCGCCGTCGACACTGGACGACGTCTGGCGCCGCCATATCCTGGACAGCGCCCAGCTTGCGCGAATCGCGCCTGCGGCAACACGCTGGGTCGACCTCGGCTCGGGCGGCGGTTTTCCCGGATTGGTGCTGGCTTTCCTGCTGGCGGAGCGTCCGGGCGCGTCGATTGCCCTGGTTGAAAGCAACCGCAAGAAGGCTTCGTTCCTGCAATCCATCATAGGCCAGTTCGATTTGCCGGCGCGTGTCGTGGCCAAGCGCATCGATGACAGCTATGGGCTTGTTTCCACACCGGAAATCGTCACGGCGAGGGCGCTGGCGGCGCTGCCGGACCTGCTCGATCTATCGGCGCCCTGGCTGACCGAGGGGGCGCGCGCGCTGTTCCACAAAGGCCGGGATTACCGTGCCGAAGTGGAAGAAAGCACTCACCGCTGGGGTTTCGATCTGGTAGAACATTCGAGCGTGACCGACGCCGAAGGCGTCATCCTCGAAATCACCGAATTGCGCCCGGCGACCCGCAAATGAATTACTGGCATAGGCCCATGAGCACAGCACCGCGTATCATCACTGTTGCCAACCAGAAAGGCGGTGTCGGCAAGACGACGACGGCCATCAACCTGGCTACGGCATTGGCGGCCATTGGCGAGCGCGTGCTGATCGTCGACCTCGACCCGCAAGGCAATGCCAGCACCGGGCTGGGCATCGATCGCAAGGACCGCACCGTCTCGTCCTATGACGTGCTGACCGGCGAGCTCGAGTTGGAGCAGGCCGCGGTGCCGACGGCGGTGCCCGGCTTGTCCATCATACCCTCGACGCTGGACCTGCTCGGCATCGAGATGGAAATCGCCTCGGCGCCCGACCGGGTGCTCAAGTTGCGCAACGCGCTGCGCGCCGCCGCCGAGCGCTCTGCGCCGTTCGGCTATGTGCTGATCGACTGCCCGCCCTCGCTCAACCTTTTGACTTTGAATTCAATGGCGGCGGCCGATTCCGTTCTCGTGCCGCTGCAATGCGAGTTCTTCGCGCTCGAAGGCCTCAGCCAGTTGCTCGAGACCGTCGAGCAGGTGCGCAATACGATCAATCCGGATCTCACCATCCAGGGCATCGTGCTCACCATGTATGACGGACGCAACAACCTCGCCAACCAGGTGGTGCAGGATGTGCGCACCCATATGGGCGACAAGGTGTACGAGACGATCATCCCGCGCAATGTGCGGGTTTCCGAGGCGCCATCCTACGGCAAGCCAGCGATCCTCTATGACCTGAAGTGCTCGGGCAGCCAGGCCTATCTGCAGCTCGCCTCCGAGGTGATCCGCCGCGAGCGCAAGCTGCGCGCCGCCTGAGCCACGCCCTTTGCGGCAGCCTGGTTAACTAGCCGATTCGATTCCGAAACGATCTGGACAATATAATGAGCGAAGACCAATCAAGAAAAAGACTGGGCCGCGGCCTCGCAGCGCTGATCGGGGAAATCGATCGTCCGGCGGCGCCGGAAAAGCCGAGCGCCGTGGTAGCGGCGGACGGCAAGGTGCCGATCGAGTTCGTCAGCCCGAACCCGAAGAACCCGCGCCGGCATTTCGGCGATGCCGAGCTCACCGATCTCGCGCAGTCGATCCGCGAGCATGGCGTGGTGCAGCCGGTGGTGGCGCGCCCCTCGCCGTCGCAACCCGGCCGCTACGAAATCATCGCCGGCGAGCGGCGCTGGCGGGCGGCGCAGCGCGCCGGCCTGACCGAGATCCCGCTGATCGTGCGCGACGTCAACGACCGCACCGCGCTGGAACTGGCGATCATCGAAAACGTGCAGCGCGCCGATCTCAATCCGGTCGAGGAAGCGCAAGGCTATCAGCAGCTGATCGACGAGCATGGCTACACGCAGGCCGATCTCGGCCAGGTGATCGGCAAGAGCCGCAGCCATGTCGCCAACACGCTGCGGCTGTTGAAGCTGCCCAATGTCATCCACGACATGCTGGTCGACGGCGATCTGTCGGCCGGTCATGCCCGCACGCTGGTGACGGCGCAAGACCCGGCCGGGCTAGCCAAGCGTATCGTCAAAGAAGGGCTTTCGGTGCGCCAGGCGGAGGCGCTGGCGCAGATGCCCGCCGGCCCGACGCCGGCCAAGACCAAGACCGCGGCAGGCGCGCCGGACAAGGACCCCGACACGCTGGCGCTCGAGAAGCTGATGACCGACACGCTCGGCATGATCGTCAGCATCGAGCATAAGGCCAAGGGCGGCTCGCTGAAGGTTAGCTATCGCTCGCTCGACCAGCTCGATGAGCTCTGCCGGCGGCTGAAGGACGAGCGGTAGGCGGTTGGGGTGTAACGGTATTTGGTTGAAATATCAGGTTTCGGCTTAAGGTTGGATACGCCTGATATATTAGTGATAGACAGAAAGGGCTGGCGATGCGCCGGCCTTTTTTTGTTTGGCGATGGTGAAGGTGGCGACTTCTCTCTCGGGAAAGATGCCGGCAAGGCATAGTGGGTGCGAAGGCCAACATTTCCTTTGTCATTCTAGGGCGGAGCAAGGAGCGAATCGACGCGCGCAGACCCTAGAATCCATGCCGTGACGCCCGAGCGCTGCGACGGTTCAGAACGTTCACCAGCCAATTCCGCGAAACAGCTCGAACACTCCGGATTGCTCTTCTCGATGAGTTCGATCTTCCATTTCCGCGGCCAGCGCCTCAATGACGTCGCACGCTGGATGGCGTCGGTGATGTCGAAATCATACCAGACCAGACGCTGCACACCGTAACGGCTGGTGAAGCTGGAGCCTTGGCCTGTCTTGTGCACGGGCATCCGACGAGCGAGGTCGTTGGTGACGCCGATATAGATCGTGCCGCCTTTCTGGCTTGTGGTCATGTAGACGTAGCCTGTCATGCTGCGATCTTAGTTGGCACCGTCGTCAACGGCTATTCTGGACGGTTGCATTCTACGGCCAATGTCACGGCATGGATTCTAGGGTCTGCGCGCGTCGCTTCGCTCCTTGCTCCGCCCTAGAATGACGAAGAATAGGTCGGCATTCCTTCACGCGATGCCTGCAACTTGACAGTGCCGGGCATCGGCGTAACCTGCATTAGATACAGCTAAACTATATATGCCCTGGCGTGCCGAGCAGTCGCAATGTCGGGCTATATGCCGTTTGTATGATGCGAACGGCGCTACCTCGCCAAAGCGACATGCCGACGCGTCCGACACAATGGGAGGCGCAAATGGCAGTCCGTTGGCAGTTATCCGGCAGTTACTTCGAGAATTGCAGCTGCGATGTCGTATGTCCCTGTCTGCTGTCCACCAATCCGCAGCTGACATCGAAGCCGACGAAAGGCATTTGCGACGTCGCTTTGGTTTTTCATATCGATAAGGGCAATTTCGGCGACGTTCGCCTGGATGGCCTAAGCGTCGCGATGGTCGCTCAGACGCCAGGTCCGATGGCGGAAGGCAATTGGACGGCGGCCGCCTATATCGACGACCGTGCGGATGACCCGCAAACGGAAGCGCTAGGCGCCATCTTCACCGGCGCCGCGGGTGGCCCGATGGCTGCCTTCGCGCCGATGATCAGCACCAATCTCGGGGCCAAGAAGGTACCGATCAGATACCAGGTCAACGACAAGAAGCGGTCGGCGGAGGTTGCCGGCGTGATGAAGCTGGCGGTCGAACCGTTGCCGACCATGCGCGAGGACGGCGAGATGTGGGCGGCCACCGGCCATCCCGTCAATCCCGACTGGCTCGGCCTGGCGGTGGGCGTGGAAGGTAACACTTTCAGCGACCATGGCATGAGTTGGGATAATTCCCGTCGAAACGCGCACTACGCTCCGATCAATTGGTCCGGGCAGCAATAGTCCCTGCCCGTAAGGCCGGACGGGCTCGTCCATGACACTGACACTGCAGCGAAACATCATTCTCGCGCTGCTGTTTGCGAGCGCCGCGGTGTCGTGGACCGTGCTCATCCGGCAGCAGGTCGGCATGGACCCGGGCATGGAAATGCACTCACCCACCATGGGCATGACGGCGCCGCTCTTTCTTGCCGTCTGGATAATCATGATGATTGCCATGATGTTTCCGACGGCCGCGCCGATGATCCTGACGTTTCACCAGGTTCAGGCGGCCAAGCGAGGGCGTGGCGGGACCTTCGTCTCCACCTGGGTGTTCGTGGCCGGCTACATGCTGGTCTGGAGCGCGATCGGCGTTCTCGCCTTTGCCGGCGCGGCAGGCGCGGAGATGCTCGGCGAGCGGATGGGCATGTCCAACGCGACCGCCGCGCGTATCGGCGGCGCGCTGCTGATCGTTGCGGGCGCTTACCAGCTCTCCCCGTTGAAGGATCTTTGCCTGGGCAAATGCCGCACGCCGATTGGTTTCATCATGACCTCATGGCACGACGGTCGCTGGGGCGCGGCACGCATGGGCATCGAGCATGGAGCCTTTTGTCTCGGCTGCTGCTGGCTGCTGTTTCTTGCCCTTTTTCCTCTCGGGATGATGAATGTCGCCGCGATGGCCGTGGTCACCCTGCTGATCTTTGCGGAAAAGACCCTCCCGGCGGGGGATCGGATAGCCAAGGTGTCGGGAGTGGCTCTGCTGCTTTACGGCGCGGCGGTGCTGGTCTTTCCACAGGCGCTGCCGACCTTCCAAGCGAGGGGTGGAATGATGATGAATTGAGCGACGAAGGCATCCGGACGCGCTCCTATTCTTCGTCATTCTAGGGCGGAGCAAGGAGCGAAGCGACGCGCGCAGACCCTGGAATCCATGCCGCGAGGCCTGAGCGCCGCCACGGTCCAGAACGCTCACCAGCCGATGCCGCGAAACAGTTCGAACCATTCCGGATTGGTCTTCTCGATAAGTTCGATCTTCCATTGGCGTGGCCAGCGCTTCAATGACGTCTCACGCTGGATGGCGTCGGTGATGTCGAAATACTCTTCGTACCAGACCAGACGCTGCACGCCGTAGCGGCTGGTGAAGCTGGAGCCTTGGCCGGTCTTGTGCTCGGCGAGCAAGGTCGTTGGTGACGCCGATATAGATCGTGCCGCCTTTCTGGCTCGCGGTCATGTAAACACAGCCTGTCATGTGGCGATCTCAGTTGGCACCATTGCCGACGACTATTCTCGACCGTTGCATTCTACGGCCAATGTCACGGCATGGATTCTAGGGTCCGCGCGCGTCGCTTCGCTCCTTGCTCCGCCCTAGAATGACGAAGCCGCCACTTCGCGCGCGAGGCCCCTTTGTCGCGACATCCCCCTCGAGGGGAGATCAGCCGCGCTGCCCCAGCCGCGCGCTCTCGATCGCGATGCCGAGCAGCGCCTGCCTGGCTAGGGCCTCCGACAGGTCAGGCCGCTTGCGCGTCTGCAGCACCGCCGTCTGCAGCCGGCCGAGGGCACGTCCAAGCGCCTCGACGTTCCAGCGCTCCAGCGTCTTTTCCACCAGCTTGCGGCGTGAGAAAAAGACGGGCGGGCGGGCGCCGGCGACGACCGAGGCGGCGTTTCGGCCGCCGCTCTCCATCTGGCCGCGCATCACCTGGATCGCCTGCAACTGACGCATCGCCGAGGACAGCACCAGGAAGGGATGGCCGCCGGACTGGCAGTGGCGGTTGAAGGCGATGTCGAAGTCGCCGACCTTGCCGTCCAGCATGGCGTCGACCGCGGCGTCGAACGACGCGCCGGAGACATCGCCCGACAGGGCGTTGACGTCGTCGACGTCGATCTCGTTGCGGCCATGCGCGTAAAGCACCAGCTTCTCGATCTCGCCGCGCGAGGCGAGGCGGTCGCCGCCGAGATTGCGGCGCAATGCCTGCCTGGCGTCCAAGGTCATCGACATGCCGGCCTTGCGCAGCTCGTCGTCGATCACCGTATCCAGGTCGCGCGCCTCGTCGGCATAGCAGGGCAGGGCGATGGCGTTGCCGGCGGCCTCGACGATGGCCCTGAGGCCCGTGCCTTTCTTCAGGTCGCCCGCCTCGATGAGGATGATCGCATCGCGCGCGGGCTCGGCAGTCAGCGCCTTGATGTCGTCGGCCAGCGCTTTCTGGCCGCTGGCATTGCGCACCCAAAGCAGCCGCCGGTCGGAAAACATCGGCACGGTGCGGGCTTCGTCAAGCAGCCGGCCCTCGTCACGGTCGACGTCCGCGCCGTCGAGCTTCACCACGGAGAAGGGGTCGTCGAGCGGCAGGCCGGTTTTCGCCGCGAAGGCTTTTGCACGCTCGGCGACAAGGCCGCGGTCGGGGCCGTAAAGCAGGACGATTGCCATGGCCGGGTCCGGCCTCGCCAGCCACGAATCGACCTCGTATCCTTTCTTCTGTGCCATGCGGGGTGAGTTAGCATGAGGCGGGGTAAGGGAACCAGCGTCTCTTCCTTCTCCCCTTGTGGGAGAAGGGAAGGCCGCGCCGACCTCGCGGCCTCCCTATTGCATTTTCTGGCGGCAATCGCCGCGCAAACTTCCGCCAAATTGCGCGCGAGCCAAAAACATCGACAAGAAATTTCGTCGCCATATCTGCATCTTGGCGCCTACGTGCCGCATCGGCTTCCAAGGCTGGCGGCCGGAGAGGACGGCCGCGCCGAGACCCGGCGAAATGGCACTGGTCTGGCGGCGCGGATGTGCAAAGATCGCACCGGCAACATTGGAGGATGTGAGCTCATGGCCGATGCTGGAATGTTGCGCTTTCATGTGCCCGAGCCGGAGGTGCGGCCCGGAGGCACGCCCGACTTCTCGAATGTGACCATTCCCAAGGCGGGCTCGGTGCCGCGCCCGGAGATCGACGTCGATCCGCGCACCATCCGCGACATGGCCTTTTCCATCATCCGGGTGCTGAACCGGGCCGGCGAAGCCGTCGGGCCATGGGCCGGGCTACTGACCGACGAAGAGCTGCTCGAAGGCCTGCGTAACATGATGACGCTGAGAACTTTCGACGCGCGCATGCAGATGGCGCAGCGCCAGGGCAAGACCTCCTTCTACATGCAGCATCTGGGCGAAGAGGCGGTGAGCTGCGCTTTTCGCAAGGCGCTCAAGCCGGGCGACATGAACTTCCCGACCTATCGACAGGCCGGTCTTCTGATCGCCGACGGCTATCCGATGGTCACGATGATGAACCAGATCTATTCCAACGAGGCCGACCCGCTGAAGGGCCGGCAACTGCCGGTGATGTACTCCTCGAAGGAGCACGGCTTCTTCTCGATCTCGGGCAATCTGGCGACGCAATATATCCAGGCCGTCGGCTGGGCGATGGCCTCGGCGATCTCCAACGATTCGCGCATCGCCGCCGCCTGGATCGGCGACGGCTCGACGGCGGAGTCCGATTTCCATTCCGCGCTGGTCTTCGCCTCGACCTACAAGGCGCCGGTCATCCTCAACGTCGTCAACAACCAGTGGGCGATCTCGACCTTCCAGGGCATTGCGCGCGGCGGTTCCGGCACGTTCGCGGCGCGCGGCCTGGGCTTCGGCATCCCGGCGCTGCGCGTCGACGGCAATGATTACCTCGCCGTGCATGCGGTGGCCAAATGGGCGGCCGAGCGGGCGCGCGCCAATCTCGGGCCGACGCTGGTCGAATATGTCACCTACCGTGCCGGCGCGCATTCGAGTTCGGACGACCCGTCCGCTTACCGACCCAAGGCCGAGTCGGACGCCTGGCCGCTTGGCGATCCTGTCATCCGGCTGAAGAACCATCTCATCCAGAAAGGCATCTGGTCCGAGGATCGGCAAACCCAGGTGGAAGCCGAGATCCTGGAGACGGTGATCGCGGCGCAGAAGGAAGCCGAAGGCCACGGCACGCTGCATGCAGGCGGCAAGCCGTCGACCCGCGACATGTTTGAGGGGCTCTATGAAGAAATGCCGCCGCATCTGAGGCGCCAGCGCCAGCAGGCGGGAGTCTGACCATGCCCAGGAAGACCATGATCGAGGCGATCCGCGATGCGCTCGACGTCTCGATGGGGCGCGACGAGCGCGTCATCGTCTATGGCGAGGATGTCGGTTTCTTCGGCGGCGTCTTCCGCGCCACGCAAGGCCTGCAGGCCAAATACGGCAGGAGCCGCTGCTTCGACGCGCCGATCAACGAATCCGGCATCGTCGGCTCGGCCATCGGCATGGCCGCTTACGGGCTGAAACCCTGCGTCGAGATCCAGTTTGCCGACTACATGTATCCGGCCTACGACCAGCTGACGCAGGAAGCGTCGCGGCTGCGCTACCGTTCGAACGGCGATTTCACCTGCCCGATCGTGGTGCGCATGCCGACCGGTGGCGGCATCTTCGGCGGCCAGACGCACAGCCAGAGCCCGGAAGCCCTGTTCACCCATGTCTCCGGCCTGAAGACGGTGGTGCCGTCCAATCCGCATGACGCCAAGGGCCTGCTGATCGCGGCGATCGAGGATCCCGATCCGGTGATCTTCCTGGAGCCGAAGCGGCTCTACAACGGCCCGTTCGACGGCCATCACGACCGTCCGGTGACGCCCTGGTCGAAGCATGCGCTGGGCGAAGTCGCCGACGGCCACTACACGATCCCGCTCGGCAAGGCGGCGATCCGCCGGCCGGGCGCAGCGGTCACGGTGCTTGCCTATGGCACGATGGTCTATGTCGCGCAGGCCGCGGCCGAGGAGACCGGCATCGACGCCGAGGTGATCGATCTCAGGACGCTGCTGCCGCTCGACCTCGACACGATCGTCGCCTCGGTGAAGAAGACCGGGCGCTGCGTCGTCGTGCATGAGGCGACGCTCACCTCCGGCTTCGGCGCCGAGCTGGTCTCGCTGGTGCAGGAGAACTGCTTCTACCACCTGGAAGCACCGGTGGCGCGGGTGGCCGGCTGGGACACGCCCTACCCGCACGCGCAGGAATGGGACTATTTCCCCGGCCCGGCGCGCGTCGGGCGCGCGCTTATTGAGACATTGGAAGCATAATGGGGGAGGCCTGAGATGGGTGAGCACGTCATCAAGCTGCCCGATGTCGGCGAAGGCGTCGCCGAGGCCGAGCTCGTCGAATGGCACGTCAAGGTCGGCGACCTCGTGCGCGAGGATACGGTTCTCGCTGCCGTTATGACCGACAAGGCAACCGTCGAGATCCCCTCGCCGGTCGACGGCGAGATTCTTTGGCTCGGCGCCGAGATCGGCGACACGGTGGCGATCGGCTCGCCGATCGTGCGGCTGAAGGTGGCCGGCGAAGGCAATGTGAAGGCCGCTGCCGCTGCAGCGCCCGAGGTGAAAGCACCGGCTGCGCCGGCCGAGGCAAAACCGGCGCCGGCCGCTGCCCCGAAAGCCTCGCCAAAGACGACCGAGACGCCGAAGACGATTGCCGCCGCGCCGAAGGCCGCGCGTCCTGCCTCCGTTTCCGGCGCGCCGCGCGCGGAAGGCGAAAAGCCGCTGGCCTCGCCCGCCGTGCGGCTGCGCGCCAGGGAGGCCGGCATCGATCTCCGTCAGGTCGTGGGCAGCGGGCCGGCCGGGCGCATCAGTCATGAGGACATCGATGCGTTCGTCGCGCGCGGTCCGCAACTGGCCCGCGCCACCGGGCTTGCCCCGAAGGACGGCGTCGAGGACATCAAGGTCGTTGGCCTGCGGCGCAAGATCGCCGAAAAGATGTCGCTCGCCAAATCGCGCATCCCGCACATCACCTATGTCGAGGAGATCGACGTCACCGCGCTGGAGGAATTGCGCGCGACGCTGAACAAGGAGAAGCGGACCGATCGCCCGAAGCTGACGCTGCTGCCTTTCCTGATGCGGGCGATGGTCAAGGCGATCGGCGAGCAGCCCAATCTCAATGCGCTGTTCGACGACGATGCCGGCATCATCCACCAGCATGAAGGCATCCATATCGGCATCGCCGCCCAGACGCCGAACGGGCTGGTCGTGCCGGTGGTCAAGCATGCCGAGGCGCGCGACCTGTGGGACTGCGCGGTCGAAGTCAACCGGCTGGCCGATGCGGCGAAGGCCGGCACGGCGAGCCGCGAGGAGCTGTCCGGCTCGACCATCACCATTACCTCGCTCGGCGCCATGGGCGGCGTGGCGACCACGCCGGTCATCAACTACCCGGAAGTGGCGATCGTCGGCGTCAACAAGATCATGGTGCGGCCGGTGTGGGACGGCACGCAGTTTATCCCGCGCAAGATGATGAACCTGTCGTCCAGCTTCGACCACCGCGTCATCGACGGCTGGGATGCCGCGGTGTTCGTCCAGCGGATCAAGGCGCTGCTCGAGACGCCGGCGCTGATCTTTGTGGATTGAGGGGATGGGGGTGGTCTCGAACGTCGCGGAGTTCCCCCTTCTCCCCTTGTGGGGTGAGAAGTGGTCCGCGCAGCGGACGAAAAGCCAATTGCTTGGCTTTTCGAGCTTCGAACGCCCTGAGCTTGCGAAGGGCCGGGTGGTGTCGCCGAAGGCGACGGATGAGGGGTGCTCCAGGGAACGCCGACGTCTCACTCCGCTGGAACACCCCTCATCCGTCTCGGCGCTATCGCGCCGATCCACCTTCTCCCACAAGGGGAGAAGGAGAAGGCGCGCCGCGACCTTCGCTATCAAGAAGAGCGTAAGCCCATGAAAGAAATCTCCTGCAAGCTGCTCGTCATCGGCGCCGGTCCGGGCGGTTATGTCTGCGCCATCCGTGCCGGCCAGCTCGGCGTCGACACGGTCATCGTCGAGGCGAGCAAGCCGGGCGGCACCTGCCTCAATGTCGGCTGTATCCCCTCCAAGGCGCTGATCCATGCGGCGGAGGAGTTTGAAAAGGTCGCGCATATGGCCGGAGGCAAGAGCCCGCTCGGCATCAACATCGCCGCTCCGACGCTCGACCTGGCGAAAACCGTCGCCTGGAAGGACGGTATCGTTAGCCGGCTCAACAGCGGTGTCGCCGGATTGCTGAAGAAGGCCAAGGTCAAGACGGTGCAGGGCTGGGCGACGTTCCGGGACGGCAAGACCGTCGAGGTCGAAACCGAGACCGGCACGCAGGTGATCCGTGCCGAGACGATCGTGATCGCCACCGGCTCGGCGCCGGTCGAATTGCCGTTCCTTCCCTTCGGAGGGCCGGTGATCTCGTCGACGGAAGCGCTGGCGCTCAGCGACGTGCCGAAGAAATTGGCGGTTGTCGGCGGCGGCTATATCGGGCTCGAGCTCGGCATGGCCTTCGCCAGGATGGGCTCTCATGTCACCGTGGTCGAAGCGTTGCCGCGCGTGCTCTCGCAATATGATGCGGAGCTGACCCGGCCGGTTCTGAAACGGCTTGGCGAGCTCGGCGTTGAGGTCATGACGGGCGCGAAAGCCAAGGGACTGTCGACCAAGGGCGACGCGCTGCTGGTCGAGACATCAGACGGCAAGAACGCCAAGATCGCCACCGACAAGATCCTGGTGACAGTCGGACGCAAGCCGCTGACCGAAGGCTGGGGCCTGGAGCAGATCGACCTCGACAGGGCCGGAAAATTCATCCGCATCGACGACCAGTGCCGCAGCTCGATGCGTGGCATCTTTGCCATCGGCGACGTCACCGGCGAGCCGATGCTGGCGCATCGCGCCATGGCGCAAGGCGAGATGGTGGCCGAGATCGCCGCCGGCCACAAAAGAAGCTGGGACAAGCGCGCCATTCCGGCGATCTGCTTCACCGATCCGGAGCTGGTCACCGCGGGTCTCACGCCGGACGAAGCGAAGGCGCTCGCCGGCGAGATCAAGATCGGCCAGTTCCCGTTCGCCGCCAATGGCCGCGCCATGACCAAGCAGGGCGAGGATGGGTTCGTGCGGATCGTCGCCCGCGCGGACAATCACCTGGTGCTGGGCATCCAGGCGGTCGGTCAGGGCGTGTCGGAACTGGCGACCGCGTTCGGCCTGGCGCTGGAAATGGGGGCGCGGCTGGAGGATATCGCCGGCACGATCCATGCGCATCCGACGCAGGGCGAAGGGTTCCAGGAAGCGGCGCTGAAGGCGCTGGGGCACGCGCTGCATATATGAGGGACTCTCCCTTCTCCCCCTGTGGGAGAAGGTGGATCGGCGCGCAGCGCCGAGACGGATGAGGGGTGTTCCAGCGGAGT